>JBEKGQ010000116.1:0-12463 GCA_050012715.1 Polyangiaceae bacterium | reverse complement strand
GCCTGGTCGAACCCGCGGGTTGGCCTGGTCCTTCCGGCGAAGGCACGGGGTCCTTCGCCGGAAGCAGGCCTCGGACCCGGGCGATGGGCGCCCCCTCCCGCAGGTTGCGCTCACGCATCGCGGCGTATCCCTGGGTCCGACCGCGAGAGCGCCTCGGAGCACCGTCGGTAGGGGGCGCGGGCTCGGTTCCATCCGCGATGCGGCACGCTGATTCAGACGTCGTAGACGGCGCGGTGCGCGGCCTCGCCCACGAGCGGGTACTCGTAGTCGCCGTCGCTCATCGTCCTGTACGCCGCGACGAAGTGCCACACGAGGAAGAGCGGGATGGCGAGGCCGCAGGTCGCGAGGCTGACCAGCGAGCCGAGGAGGGACCACAGCAACGACTGCAGCGCGTGGTACCGCGCCCAGCGAGACTCGCGCGGAAGCACGAGGTAGAGGACGAGCGGCGCCAGAAACCAGGCCACCGCCGTGCCGAGGTGCGCGATCATCGCGGCGATGCGTTCGTTCGGCCTGGGCTGGAGCGAGAGTGTCTCGGTGGCGGTCATGCACCCAGTTCGACCGAGGCAGCTCGCTTATTTCGCGTCGCCGCCGGCCGCGTAGGGCACCGACCGAAGGGCCGGGCGTCGCATCCGGCGTCGCACCATTCCCGCCAGCGCGATGAGCCACGACAGGACGAGCCCGCCGCCCACCCCGTCGGCCCCGGAAGCGACGATGGCGCAGCCGCCGCTGCGGTGCGGGCTGTCGTCGGCTTCGACGCCCCCGCCGGCGTCGCCCCCGCCCGAGCTCCCGTCCGCACCGAGCCCGCCGTCCGCGCCGCCGGTGTGGCCGCCGCCATCGCCGCCCGAGCCGCTCCCCGCGTCGACGTGTCCTCCGCCCGTACCGGCGTCGCCGCCGCCGCCGGCGTCGTGGGCCGGGATGCCGGTGCAGCACTGGATGTTGGCCGGCCCGGGACAGTAGTCGGGAGACGAGGTCCCGCCCTCGCTCGTGCACTCGGTCGTGTCGATGCAGACTCCGCTCGCCCCCGTCGTGCTCACGGTGCAGGTGCCGTAGTCCGTGCCGCCCGCGTCTTCGGCGCCCGCGCCACCGTCGTAGGGGGTGCCCCCGTCGGCGGTGAACGTCGCGAGCTGGGCCGCCGATCCGAGGAAGTAGTCGTCGTCGACGTTCACGCCGGAGACGGTGCCGGACGAGTCGAACTGCCAGATCGTCGCCGCCGTCCAGGGCGAAGGCACGTCGAAGCAACTGGTTCCGCTGTAGTCGGCGATCCAGAGCGGGTAGCTCTCGAGCCCCGTCGTGTCGACGCCGTTGTCGGAGAACCAGGACCCGTACGAGTAGACGATGGGCGTCAGGCCCGTCGCCTGCTTCACCGTCGTCAGGAAGTCGTTCATCGCCTGCGTGATCTGGGCGGCCGGCGCATCGCCGGAGCTCCCGTTGCCCAGGCAGTCGCTGTCACCGGACACGGGGCACTCGATGTCGAGCGTCGGGGGCAGGTCGCCCGGCTCGATCGTTCCGACGACCCCGAGGAAGTAGTTGGCCTGGTCGACGCCGCTCACCGTCGCGTCGAAGAAGTGATAGGCGCCGCGCACGACCTTGGCCGTCTTGAGCGCCGCCCAGTTCGCGGCAAAGTCGGCGTCCTTGTACGAGGTGCCCTGCGTCGCCTTGATGATGGCGAAGCCCTTGCCGCTGCCGGCCCACCCGAGCGTCCCGTCGCCGTCGGGGTTGAGATCGACGCCGCTCACCACGGCGGAGGGCTTGCACTGCTGGGTGGCTGACGCGTCGCGTCCGTACGACGCGATCGCCATCGTGGCGCCCAGAGCCACGAGTGAGACGCCAGCCGCTCTCCCGGCAACCATTCCCCTTACGCGTCCCGCCATGCGGCCCCCGCCCTAGCAACTAGCAGACCCACCCCGAAGGGCATCCCTAGCTGGCCAATTCGGAAGGAGCCCACGGAGAGATCGCTGCCGGTCGCGAAGGGCCTCGCGAGGAGGTCGCGATGCGTCACGAGCGGGCAAGGCTTGACGCTGGGCCTTCCCCCGGCGGAGTCTCGCTCCGGAATGACGCGTGCCGGGCGGCCGCAGTGGGTCGATCACATCGTCGCGTCGCGGCTGCAGACCCTCGAGGACGTCGCCGTGGCCCGGATGGGCACGGTCGCCGTGATCGCGGGCGACGGGGATGCGGCGCCGGTCGTCGAGGCCCTCGTCGGCTCGGCGCTGGCAAACGGCTTCGCGGTCGCGACGGCATCCCTCGCCGAGCATGGCCTGCAGGACCTGCACGCCGTGGTCGGCGCGCTGGCGGCGTCGCTCCGCGCGCCGCGTGTCGATGCCGGCCGCCGGAACGGGCTCGTGGCCGCCCTCGATGCGTTCGCGGCCGCGCACGGCCGCAGCGCGGAGGCCATCTTCGAGGAGAGCGCCGAGGAAGAGGCGGTCGGCGGTGAGCTCGCGAGGCTCGTCCGAGAGTACATGGCCTCCGCGGCGGGCACGGGGCCGGCGCGCAAGCTGCAAGCATGGCTCTCGGGTCGTGGCGTCGGCCGGGAGACCGAGGAGCTCCGTCCGCTCTCCGCGCGGACGGCCAAGCACGCGCTCGCCGAGCTGACGCGCCTCGTCCGTGCGCTCGGTCATCGCGGCACGCGCATCGTGCTCCGCGATGCCGAGGCGCTGGTGGACCTCTCCCCCGGACGGCGCGACATCGCGTACACGGTCCTCCGGGAGATCGTCGACAACGCGGACGGCGGTCACGGCGTCGTGGCGTGCGAGACGCTGCTCGTCGGCACCGGCGACCTCGATCGCCGCGTTCACTCCCTCACGGACCATCCGGCGCTCGCGACGCGCATCGTCGCGGAGGTTCCGCCGGGGCCGCCCATTCCCCACCAGACCTGGATCGCCCTCGTCGCGCCGGACCCGGGCGTGGCGCTTCCCGCGGTTCCGAAGCCGCGCGAGACGAGCGAGCGCAACGCGGCGCGGCTCGCCGCGCTCGTGCGGATCGCGCAGGGACTACCCCCGCTCGACGCTCTCGAGGACCTCACGGTCGGCATGGACGACGTCGACACCCGCATCACGCAGCTCTTCGAGACGGCGTCGAACGACGGGTCGGTCTTCGCCGTTCTCTCCGGCGAATACGGGTCCGGAAAGACGCACCACCTGCTGCACCTCGAGGCGCGCGCGCGCGCCGACCGGCGTCCCGTCTTGCGCCTCGCCGTCGAGCGCCTCGACGAGGACCTCGGCAACCCGCAGCGGCACATGCGGCGTCTCCTCGAGAACGCGACCTTCCCCGGGAAGCGCCCGGTCGGGTTCCTCGAGCGGCTCGACTCGTGGCTCGGCAAGCCCGGCGCGCGCAAGCGGCTGCGGCACGCGCTCGACGCCATCGTCGCGGCGGGCGACGAGACGGCCAGGCCGGCCGCGCGGGCGATCGGGGCTGCCGCGGAGGACGAGGTGGAGGACGACGACGTGCGCGAGACGCTGGGCGCGCTCGATCTCTTCGACAAGCCGGGCAGCTCGTCGTACCGCAAGGACGCGTACGCGCGCCTCCAGCTGTGGCTCGAGCTCCTGCAGCGTCTCGAGGAGTGCGAGGGCCCCGTGCTCATCCTCGACGAGGCGGAGAACCTCTATCGGATCGGCGTCTCGCGGGCGGAGCGCCGCACTGCGCTGCGCTCGCTCGCGCACTACTGCGGCGGCTCGCTGCCTCGCGCGACCGTCGTCCTCGCCGTGACGCCGGACACGCTCACGTCACTGCGGGACGAAGCCGGGGAGCTGCTCGATGAGATCGAAGAGCAGGCCACGCTCCTCCCGAGCGAGGACGTCGCGATGCTGCGGCACCGCCTCCTCAAGGCCCGCCCCATCCGGGTGACCAAGCTCGGGCCCGCCGAGCTCGAGCAGCTCGCCGACCAGGCACGCCGGCTCGCGCGCGAGGTTCGCGGAAAGCACGTCGACCGACGCGTCGGCGCTTTCCTCGAGCGTGCGATGAAGGAGAGCGAGACGCCGCGCGAGCTCCTCCGGCGGGTCATGTTTCGCGAGGAGCGGATCGCCTGGCTCGACGAAGCCGGCGATCCCGGGTGAGCGCGAGCGCCTGGCCGAGTCGCGAGCGAGGCTGTGTGCCCGTAGTATTCACTACGGGCACCTACGCGCCGGGCGAGCGACGGCGGCGGCGTGCTGCGACGAGCATCAGCCCTCCGAGCGCGGCGAGCCCCGCGCCCGACGGTCCGGCGATGCCACCGGCCGCCTCGCAGTTGCAGCCCCCACCGCCGGCCGAGACCTCCTTCGGGGCGCCGGAGTCCACCGAGGTGGTCGCGTCGAGCGTGGTGGCGGGCGCCGCGTCCTGGACCCCGGCGTCGTTCGGTCCCCCGTCGACGGCGCAGAGGCTCGCACCCCCGTCGTTCGCCCACGGCGCGGTGCTCGTCGGCGAACCCACGGTCACCTCGGCGAGCGCCTCGGCGCCGAACTTGTCGAGCGCCTGGATGAGGACGTAGCCCGAGTTCGGCGCGGCGCTGAAGGCGCCGGAGCTCTCGTCGATCGACGAAGCGCTGAAGCCGTTCATCGAGAACTGCTGCGTCGTGTCGTCGAGGATGAACCAGCGCACCGGCGGGGTCACCCCCCCCGTGGTCGAGAGCGTCGTTCCCGCGTCGGGTGCGACCGTGGCCGCCGCCGGCGTCACGGCGAAGGTGACCGGGGCGAAGGCGAGGCTGACCTTCGACGACCGCGATGCCAGGTGGTGGATGTCGCCGCCGTAGGAGGCCACCAGGTCGACGCGCTGGCGCCCGGGGATCACCAGGCCGGGCGGCACCGTCGTCTGCAGCACGGCGGTGCCGCTCGCCGCGGTTCCGTTCGCGATCGTCGCCGATCCGAGCTCCCACGAGAGGTCGTTCGAGCAGTCTGCGGCGTAGGACTGGAAGGCGAACATCACGGTGCCGGCGATCGGGTTGGAGTCGGTCCCCACCGGATCGACGGTCGCGGTCAGGGTGACGGTGGCGCCTTCCGTGGTCATCGCCGGGCTCGGGACGAGGACCGTCTGCGTCGGCGTCGCGCCGAGCCACGCGCTCACGAGGTTGTAGGCGTCCACCGATCCGATGCCGGACGCGCAGTCGTAGCCCGGCACCGCGACGTAGCCGTTCAGGCCGTCGGGGCTGCAGCCGGCGTCGGGCCACTCCGCGTCCGGAGGATCGCCGGCGTCGGAGGCGCCTGGGCCGCAGACGATCTCGTTGTTGCCGGAGACGATGTCGTGAAACGCCGAGGACGATGCCGGGCTCGCGGCGAGCTCGTAGAGCATCGGGTTGATGTTGCCGAGGCGCTCGCCGGTCGCCTGATTGAGGATCGCCACGACCCCGGCGAACGACGGCGACGCCGCGGAGGTCCCGCCGACCGCCGTGCCCTCCGGCGAGCCGCCCGTCCCCGAGCAGTCGCCGCCGCCGAACTTGCTCGCGGCGAACGTGCACTCGATGAAGTAGCCGGGGGTCCCCGCCGCCGCCGACACCGCGACGTCCGGCACCTGGCGCATCGGGCCCGACGACGGCGTGGGGAGCGAGCCGATCGGCGTGCACGTCGCCGCGCTGGTCTGGTAGGCCGGGCGCGTGAAGACGGAGCTGATGCCGCCGCCGCCCGCGCCGGCGCCGTAGTTCGAGTACGGATCGTTGCTCTCGTTCCAGACCTGCTCGAGGCCGGCGTCGACCAGGTTGCCCTGCGTGCTCCAGAGGGGCGACGGGAACTGGGTCCCGCCGACCGAGGTGACCCCCGGGAACCCGCCCGGCAGATCGATGTAGAGGCCGGCCTGCGCCGAGCCCCCGTACGCCGCGCCGAAGTCACCCCCGCAGTCCTCGGCGCCGCTGTCGCCTGCGGCGGCCATGTACGTGATGCCCATCAGGTTCGCGGCCGTGCCGTTCATCTCGGTCACGTCGGCGTCGGTCGGCAGATCGCCCTCCTCGCAGCCGCCGTAGCTCTCGCTCACGATCGGCGTGAGGTTGTGCTCGATGAGGTAGAACGTCGCGTCGTCGACGTTGAAGTCGTCCTGCCCGACGTAGACGTAGTTGACGGTGGCACCCTTCGCGACGCCGCCCGACCACTCGACGTCGAGGATGGCCTCGACGCCTCCGCCGAAGCCGGCCGTCGAGGGCGAGCCGGTGTTCGGTACGAGCGTCATCGTGACCGTGCTGGCGGGTAGGCCGAACCGGGCGCGGAATGCGTCGATGTCCGACTGGGCGATGGGCGCGGTGCCGACGATGCCGATCGTCACGCCCGTGCCGTCGAGCGCCTTGCCGCCGATGCCGGGGCTGTAGAGCTTCGCCACGTCATAGGCGGTGGCCCAGTCCGGCGGTCCGAGCAGGTCCATCACGCCCGAGGCATCGGGGCCGGCGTCGTAGGCCAGCTGGTAGTTGCTCGTGACCTCGCCGCGGCGGGCGGCGGCCCCCGCATTCACGCGACGCGAGGCGGGCTTGTGGACGAAGTCGTTCGCGTTGTAGACGGACAAGACTGCGTCGGCGAAGTCCTCGGGGAGCGCCGGCGCGGTGGCCATCGCATAGTGGGTCTCGCCCGCGACGCGGTAGTAGTGAAACTCGGTCTGGAACGCCGCCTCGAGCTCGGCCACGGTTCCGGAGAAGGTCACGCGAGTGCCGAGGGGCGAGACGCGGTGCACCTCGAGGCCTTGCGCGGCGAGCCAGCCCGCGGCGCGCGTCGCGTCCTCCGCCTTGGCGCCGAAGCGAGCGCGGTACGTCTCGGGCGTCAGCCACTGGTGGTAGAGGGGCGAGCCCCGATCGAGCTGCGCCGCGGCGAGCGCGTCCCGCCCCCGCCGCTGCTCGGCGGACAGCTTGAAGAAGAGCGACAGGTTCGAGAGCTTTCGACCGGGCTCCACGCGGCCGGCATCGACCTCGGGCCGAGCGAACGGATGCTGGCTGCGCGCGAGGCGGACGAAGCCGGGGCGGGGAGCGCTGGCGAGTTGCGGCGCGGCCGCCGCCGGCGACACGCTGACCGCCGTCGCGGCCGGGCCGGCGAGGCTTTGCCCCGGCGTGGTGCGGTCGCAGGCCGCCGTCAGGCTCACCACGCTCGCCATCGCGATCGCCATCGCTGCGCCGTTCGTCCATCCGGTGAGCGTGTGGCTCCCCGGGGTTCGCTTCGTCGTCATGTCGCCGCCTCCGCCGCCGGGCACACTATCGGCGGCCGGGCGCCTGGGAAGTGGATTCGGGCGCTTTGTTGCAGGGTTTCTCGCGCGGCGGAAATTGCTGTCCGGACCCGCGTGCTCACCCGGGCGCAGGGGGAGCGAGCCGGATCTCGAAGCCCATCGTCGCCAGCGGTGCTCCGTGGCCCTCGCCGCTCGGCGTCACCCCGATGCGCCGGACCTGGGCCGACGGAGCGCCGGCGACCTCGAGCGCCACGAGCAGGTACGTCTCGGCGACGATGCGCAGCCACGGCACGAGGAACGTCGGGATCCCGCTCGCCACGACGCGTACGAGGCCCGGGCTGACGACGCTGGCCTCGGTCGTTCCGAAATCGAAGTATTGCTGGAGGACCCGCGGCGCGCGCACCGCGATGGCCTCGGCCGACGAGAGCTTGAGGATGAATCGGTAGACGCCGTGGATGTCACGGAGAGCCTGGTGACGCGTGCGCACCTTGAGGAAGTCCGTCGGGTTCTGGTCGAGGAGCTTCGCGCACGCGTGCCACGCGGGCACCATCGGGAAGGCGTCGTACCAGGATGCCGCCAGGAACGGCTGGTCGAAGAAAGCGCGGAGCGCGGGGTCCTGAAAGCTGTCGATCACCGCGCGTTCGCCGCCACGGATGAAGCTCGCCGCGTAGTCGACGTGGCCGCGGTAGGCGACGCCCTTGATCCGGAAAGGGCTCGTCCCAGCGGGAAACGGGAGAGCCTCGTAGTCCTCACGCGTCGACGGCATCGCCGAGAAGAGTGGAGCACCGGAATCCGCTTCGCGCACGTCGACAACGTGGTCCCGCTCGCCAGCGCGGCATGTTCGTCCTCGCCGGTCGCCCGAGCCGTCCGTTCACGCACCGGTGTGCGCCGGCGCCACGAGGTCCCGCGTCGCGTCGCCGACGCGGGCACAGCCGGCGAGCGCCATGGCCTGATCGAGCTCTTCGCGCAGCGTCTCCAGTACGCCGAACGCCCCCTCTTCGCCCGCCACCGCCAGTCCCCACAGGATCGGGCGCCCCAGCAGCACCGCGCGCGCGCCGAGCGCCAGCGCACGCAGCACGTCGGTCCCTCGCCGGACGCCGCCATCGACCAGCACCTCGATGCGTCCATCGACGGCCTCGGCGATGGGGCCTAGCACGGACGCGGTCGCGGGCGAGCCATCGAGCTGCCGCCCGCCGTGGTTGCTGACGACGACGCCGCTCGCCCCGTGGTCGACCGCTCGCCGTGCGTCGTCCGGCCTCACGACGCCCTTCACGAGGACCGGGAGCTTGGTGATCGAACGGAGCCACGCCACGTCCTTCCATCCGAGCGAAGGGTCGAGCTTCGCTGCCACGTACGCCGCGAGGCCGCTCTCCGCCTGCTGGAGCTCGACGACGCCGTGGCCCTCGGCGCTCATGTTCTCGACCGCGAGCCCCGGCGGCAGGTGAAACCGGTTGCGCACGTCCCGCTCGCGCCGCCCCAGAAGCGGCGCGTCGACGGTGAGCACGAGCGCCCGCGCCCCGGCGGCCTCGGCGCGGGCCACGAGGGCTGCGGTCGCGCCGCGGTCGCGGTAGACGTAGAGCTGGAACCACACCGGGCCGCTCGCCGTCGCGCACACCTCCTCGACGCGGGTGTTCGACAGCGACGACAGGATCATCACCGTGCCGGCCCGGGATGCCGCCCGCGCCGTGGCCAGCTCGCCCTCCGGGCACGCGAGCTTGTGGAACGCGGTCGGCGCGACGAGGATCGGCATGGCGACCTTCGTGCCCAGCACCGTCGTGGAGGTGTCGCGCGCGCTGACGTCGACGAGCACGCGGTAGTGGAGGGGGACGCGCGCCCACGCCTCCACGTTGTCGCGCAGCGTGTGCTCGTCGTGAGCCCCGCTCGCATAGTAGTCGAACGCGAGCGAGGAGAGTCGTTCGCGGGCGAGCTGCTCGAGCTCACGCGTGTTGAGGGCGCCGCCGGGGAGCATCCGCGCAGCCTAGAACGACCCCGCGCACCCCAGCGAGCCAAAGCTCCCGTAGCAACGGAAGGCGCTCGCGGGGGCGTTGGTCGTCGCCTTCGGGGTGGGCGCGGCGAGCCAGAGGGTGACGCCGCCGATGAGCGCTACGCCGCTCGCGACGAAGCTCACCACGGCGACCGTGTTCCACGTGTTGGCGGAGCTGACGAGGTCGTTGCAGTGCGCCGGCAGGTTGGACGCGGTGATGGACGGGCACGTGGGGTCGTTGTTGTACGTGTTGACGTCGGACCCGTGCTCGACGACGCCCGCGATGCCGACGCCGGCGAACACGACCGCTGCGCCGAGGACGATGAAGGCCGCCGTGTGGTCGGGGCCTTCGGTGGTGGAGACGGTGGGCGGAGGGGGCGGTGGAGGTGCGGGCGGAGCGGCGGTCTTCTCGCCGACCGGCGGGGGGGGAGCCCCCGTGGCGGGAGGGGGAGGGGGAGGCGCCACCGGCAAGTCGGGGACGGTGATCGACGCGGTCGCCCCGTCCTTCGTGTGCACGACCGCCGACCACGGGAGCCGTCCTGGGGCTTGGACCTCGACGCGATGGTCGCCCGCGTCGACGGGAACCGCGATGCCCCAGAGCGCATCCTGTACGACCTCGCCGTCCCGCCGCACCTCGAGATCGCGGATCCGTCGCAGGAGCGGCACCTCCACCGTGAGCCTCCCGAGCCTCGGCGCGACCGCGTCGGCCCGTGCGCGCGCCGCCTGCTCGCGCTCCCCCTCGCCGCGCTTGTGGGTCAGATCCGCCACCTCGAGGAACGCCGCCCACGAGCTCGCGAGCTTGCCCACGTGCTCCCAGCAGTCCGCGAGGTTGAACTCGGTGCCCACCGCCGGCGACAGCCGCTGGCTCTCCGCGAGCTTCGGGCAGGCGCCGGCGTAGTCCCCCTGCGCGATCCGGCGACGCCCCTCGTCGAAGAGGAGCTGCGCGGCCGCCACGTCGTCCCCCGAGGCGCGCGCGGGGCGAGGCGAGACCGCACCGGCCATCGTGCCGGCGACGAGGAGGAGGCGCCCGAGTCTCATTCGACCAGCGAGCATAGCCCTACCCGTTGCGCTCGCGCAGACTCCGCGCTTCGATGAAGGACCATGGCGGCCGTCACCGTCACCGTCACGGTCACGATCGGATCCCGGACGCTTCCCCTCGAGCGCGTCACCGACGCGCGGATCTCGACTGCGCTGCGCGCGGCCGGCCAGGACATCGGTCGCCGCCTGGAGGTGGTGCGCTGCCCCGAGCACCAGAAGACGGCGTCGAACATCCGCGTCCACTTCGACGCGAAGGGCAACGCGGACCTCAAGTACGACTCCTGCTGCGCCGCGCTCGGCACGCTCATCGGAAAGGCGCTGGGCTGAGCGAGCGCCACTGATACGGTCGGCGCATGGCCATCGACGCCTTTCGCAAGGTCTCGCAGGCGCCCACCAACCCGACGCCCGCCGCCTCGCCGCGCGCGTCCTTCGACGTCGCCGATCTCTACCGCGGCCCGCTCGGCGACGCCTCGGGAGCGCCCGCGCCGGAGGGGGCGCCGCGCCTCGACGAGAAGCTCCGTCAGGCCTACTTCTGGATCGTCAACTCGGCCATCCTGAGCCCGTACTACGACATCGAGTACCTCGACGGGCCGCCGACCACCTTCACGTTCGGCGACGCCAAGGCGAAGCTGACGCTACCGACGGCGCAGAGCTACTCGAGCTTCGTGCTCCTGCCGCTGCTCAACCTCGCCGTGCGCCGCCGCTGCCTGCTCGTCGGCGGCCCCGGGCGCGGCAAGACGGCGAGCGCCATCCTCATGGGGGTCCTCGCGGGTTATCCGCTCCGCGAGGTGAAGCGGGCGATCCAGCACGGGCAACCGCAGATGACGATCACCGACCTCCTCGGCAACCCGTTGCCGAAGGACCTCGTGAACGCCGACCGCCCCGACGACATCCGCGTCGCCTGGCGCAAGTGGCTCGGCATGCGCGTGAAGATCATCGACGAGTACAACCGCATCCCGACCCGCACCCAGAGCGCGCTGCTCACGGTGATGGGGGACAACTACGCGGAGGTCTACGACCAGATCTACGAGTGCCCCGAGGCGGCCTGGTATCTCACCGCGAACGACGACGCGGGGGGCGGCACGTACGACGTCATCGAGGCCCTGCGCGATCGCATCGACGTCGTGGTCAAGGCGCTGCACTTCAACCCCCGGTTCCTCGGGGAGCTGCTCGAGCGCATCGAGGCGGGGGTGAAGCCGGAGGAGATCGTCCCGGCGTCGATCGTCTTCACCGAGGCGGAGCTCGATCGCATGAGCCGCGAGGTGCTCGCGGTGACGGTGCCGTCGGAGCTCCGCCGGCGCATCGAGATGTTCGCGAGCCAGTTCGAGCTGTGCGAGGGCGCGGCGGCGCAGTTCGAGTACCGGACCAAGGACACGCTGAAGCTCTCCGGCCTCGACTGGCACACGGTCACCTCGCGGGAGACCGGCAAGGACCGGGTCAGCGACATCGGGTCGACCACGCGCAACGGGCTCAGCGTCCGCGCTCTGATGACGAGCCTCGTCTTCGTCAAGGCGATGGCGTACCTCCGCGGCGACACCCGCGTATCGCTCGAGGACGTGCGGCAGATCCTCCCTTTCGTCCTCCACGACAAGCTCGTCCCCGACCACGACTCGCCGTTCTTCGAGGCGGGGGACAACGCGGCCCTCCGCGTGGACCGCATCTCGTGGATCCGGCGCCTCTTCGACCTCTCGTGCAAGGAGTACGACGGGCGCAGCCTCGATCGCGAGGACCCCGTCGGCGTGCTGGGTGACGAGCTGCGGCGGGGCCTGGAGGGCGTCCCCGAGGCGGAGGTGCAGGCACGACTCGTGAGGATCGAGCGCTTGCTTCGCCAGGAGAGCCAGGGGCGAAAGCTCTACGGGCCGACGTTCGACGACGTCCTCGCGCTCAAGTCGATGCACCAGCGGTACACGAACTACCTGCGTTGGCTGCGGTGGAAGACGTAGCCGCTCCGGTCGCCGGCCCGCTGGCCGAGGCGCTGGCGAGGGGAAGGGACGTCTACAACGCGCGCGCCGCCGGGGCGAAGCTCTCTCGCGCCGGCGATGGGCCCGCGGTCATGGCGACGCTTCGTGGCCTCGATGGCGTCGTGCGTGCCGCCCACGCCCGCGATCCCGCGGTCGTCGACACCGTCGTCAGCGCGCTCTTCGACGCCGCGCTCGAGCTCGTGCCGACGGGGGTTCTCGGTCCAGGAGCGCGCGCGCCCGAGGTCGAGACGGCGTGGCGCGGTCTGCTCGAAGCATGTCCGCGGATGGTGTGCGCGGATCCACGGCGCGTCGTGGCGGCCACGCTCAACGCGCTGACGCGGCTCGCCGCGTGCCGGGGCGCTCGCCCGGCCGACTGGGTGAG
>JBEKGQ010000115.1:0-12482 GCA_050012715.1 Polyangiaceae bacterium | reverse complement strand
GAGCGAGCTGCGCGTGGACTACGAGCGCGATGGCCAGCCCCGCGAGCTCGTCTACGCGATCGTCGACGATCGCTGATGCCCTGCGATCACGACTCTCCCGCTCGCGACTCGGCTAGAGCGCCGTCGCGATCTGCCCCAGCGTCCTCACTCCACGCTCGATAGCGTCCGACCAAGGGTAGCCGCAGCTCACGCGGACGCAGCTCGTGAAGCGCTGCTTCGCGGAGAAGATGGGACCCGGCGCGACGCTCACGCCCCGCGCGAGCGCCCGGTCGTGCAGCTCGAGCGCGCTCTTGCCGGGCGGCATCTCGACCCACAGCAAGAAGCCGCCTCGCGGCCGCGAGATCCGCGTCCCAGCCGGAAAGTGCTCGGCGATGGATTCGCTCACGCGCGCCACTTGATCGGACAAGGCACGCCGCAGCCGCCGGAGGTGCCGCTCGTAGCCGCCGTTCTCGAGGAAGTCCGCGATGGCCATCTGGGCCAGCGTCGGCGTGGCCACCGTCTGGGCGAACTTGAGCCGCTCGACCGCGTCGCGATACCGCCCTGGCGCGACGTAGCCGACGCGGTATCCCGGTGCGAGCGTCTTCGAGAACGAGCCGCAGAGCATCACGAGGCCGTGACGATCGAACGCCCGCGCCGGGCGGGGTCGCGCGCCGTCGTGGTGCAGGTCGCCGTAGATGTCGTCCTCGATCAGCGGGATGTCCCGCCTCGCCAGCATCTTCACGAGCTCGCGCTTCGCGTCGTCGGGCATCAACGCGCCCGAGGGATTCGAGAAGTTGGTCACGACCAGGCACGCCTTCACGCGCTGCTGCCGGAGTGCCGCGTCGAGCAGCGCGAGGTCGATGCCGGTGCCGGCGTTCGACGGGACCTCGAGCGCGCGCATCTCGAGGCTCTCGATCAGCTGGAGCACCCCGTAGTACGCCGGTGACTCCACGACGATGGTGTCGCCCGCGCGCGCCACGGCGCGCAGGCACAGGTGGAGCGCCTCCATCGTGCCCACGGTGGTCACGAGCTCGTCGGTCCGGAGAGCCACGCCGCACTCGGCAGCGCGACGGGCGATCTGGCGCCTCAGCGCGGGGAGACCCGGTGGGGGGTCGTACGCGATGCCGGCCCCGCCGGCGGCGCGCGCGACCGCGGCGAGCCCTCGATTGAGGCGCTCGGTCGGCAGCAGGGCGGGGCTCATGTAGCCGCCCCCGAGGAGCACCATGCCGGGGTCTCGCGAAGCGCCGTACACGCGTGCGATGAGATCGCTCACCGTCACCTTCGTCGCGGTCGACGAGACGCGCGGCGGCCGCGGCTCGGGCACGAGCGAGAGCCGCATGGAGCGCACGTAGTGGCCCGACTGCGGGCGAGTCTCGACGAAGCCGCGACTCTCGAGCAGGAGGTACGCTTGGAGGACGGTCGAGATGCTCACGCTGCGCTGATCGCTCAGCACGCGCACCGACGGCAGACGGTCTCCCGCCCGCAGCGTGCCCTTCGCGATGAGCCCCGTGAGATCCTCGGCCAGCTCCTCGTAGAGATGACGGGCGGTCGACGTCATGGTCTGTCCTCTCTCTACGTACTACGGGGCGCGATCCACGATGAGCACAGCGACGAGTCGACCGAGGAGCACAGTCTCCCGCGCGAGAGACTGTGCTGGTCGCACCATGACCCACCTGAATCTGTTCTGCACGGGATCCAGTGTCATGATTGGGCGTCATGGCTGCCACGAAGCGCCTCGCTTACATCGCCTTCGCCGTGCTCTGCATCGTGTGGGGATCCACCTACTTCGGCATCCGCCTCGCGCTCCAGGGCTTCCCGCCGTTCTTCCTGGGGGCCGCACGCTTCCTCGTCGCCGGCGCGGTTCTGTACGCCATCGCGCGGTGGCGGGGCGAGCGCTCTCCCCGTCGGCAGGAGTGGGGAGCGGCGCTTCTCACCGGAACCCTCTTCTTCGTGGTCGGCAACGGCCTCGTCAACGTCGCGGAGCAATCCGTGTCGTCCGGCCTCGCGTCGGTGCTGGTGGCCACGATGCCGCTGTGGGTGACGGTCTTCGGGCGGATCCTCGGCGCTCGCGTCTCGAAGGGCGAGCTGGCGGGCGTGGTGCTAGGGCTCGTGGGGGTGGTGGTGCTCAACCTCGGAGGCGAGCTGCGAGCCAGCCCGGTCGGGGCGCTGTGCGCGCTCCTCGCACCGATGGGTTGGGCGCTCGGCTCGGTCGCGAGCCCTCGCGTTCCGCTGCCGGGGGGGATGATGCGCACGGCGGCGCAGATGCTCGGCGGCGGCCTTGCGATGTCCTTCGTCAGTGTCGCGGTGGGCGAGCACATGACCTCGATGCCGTCTCCCGCGGCGTGGATGGCGCTTGCCTACCTGAGCGCGTTCGGCTCGCTCCTCGGCTTCAGCGCCTACACGTACTTGCTGGCGAACACGCGCCCCGCCGTGGCCACCAGCTACGCGTACGTCAACCCGGTCATCGCGGTCGTCCTCGGCGTCGCCGTCGGGGGAGAGAGGCTCGGGATCACCAGCGTCGTCGGTGGGGCCATCGTACTGGCCGCGGTCGTCCTCGTCGGGCGCGCACGGCTCGCGGGTCAGAGCCTTCCGAGCGCGAGCCGGTCCCGGTCGATCGTGGCCGTCGCCTCGCCGTCCGCTTCGAACAGCAGCACGACGCCCGAGTCGTCCACGAGCACGTGAGCGGCGTCGACGTGGCCATGGGCCGCGCCCGCGGCATGAAGGGCCTCGAGCCCGGCGCCGAGGTGCGCCCGCTCGGCATCCGTGAGTGAGCGCACGAGCGGGCCACCGCGGGGCGCGTCCAGCCAGATCGCCCCGTCCTCGTGGTCGACTCTGAGCACGGTCTGAAGGGCGAGGTGGTCGGCGCGCGCGAACGCGCGTGCGCGGGCCAGGGCGCGCTCCGACGCGGCGACGCGCGCGACGCGCCTTCCGGTCCACGTGTCGCGCAGGGCCCCGTCGGGTTCGAGCTGCAAGCGCCCCGCGGGCGGGCGCACGCTCGACCTGCGCTCGGCGCGCTGCTGGCGGGCGATGGTGTCCACGGCGGCGGGCCACGCCAGTCCGAGGAGCGCGGACCGCGCCTCGAAAGCGTCCGCCGGGCGCTCCGCGGGATCGACGGCCGTCAGGCGGTCGACGACGGCGTCGTGACGCCCGTCGAGCTCGCGGTGGACGTCGCTCGGGCGCAGGCGCGGCGCGGCTCCAGGAACCGGTCGCTCTCCGGTCAACATCTCGCGCAGGATGGTGCCGGTCGCGAACACGTCGCTTCGTGCCGTCGCGGGGCGTCCCTCTCGCTGTTCGGGGCTCATGTACGCCAGCGTGCCGAAGACCCCGGCCGTCGCGGTCGTCGATACGTCGCCGAGGTGAGCCACCCCGAAGTCGCTGAGGCGCGCGCCCCCGGCCTCGTCGAAGAGGACGTTGGCGGGCTTCACGTCACGATGCAGGATTCCGAGGCGGTGAGCTTCGCCCAGCGCTGCGAGCACGCCGGACACGATCTCCACGGCGCGGGCGGGGGCCAGCGCGCCTGTCGCGACCAGCATCCGCTCCAGCGTGCCGCCCGGCATCCACGCAAGCACGATCGCCGGCCCCTCGGGTACGTAGTCGCGCAGTGGAACGACGCTCGGATGGTCGAGGGCCCGCATCGTCCGCACCTCGCGTTCGAAGTGGGCGAGCGCGTCCCGACCGCTGCCGTGCGTGTCCCACGCCGCGAACACCTTGACCGCGACGCGCTCGCCGCGGACGACATCGACGCATTCGAGCACGCGCGCGCTCGGCGACGACGCTGCCTCGCGCAAGACGTCGTAGCGTCCGAAGATGCGCTGGCGCATCGGGGCCTCCGTTCCCGAGTCGTCCTCCGCGGAAGCCCCGCCGCGGGCATCGAGCTCCGCCTGCGCGTCGGCCGCCGCCCGCGCGAGGCCGAGTCGCTCGAGCGACGCCACGAGGTGCACCAGCGCATCGCGCCGCTCCGGTGCCTCGGCGGGCACACGCTGGAGCACGCGGACGGCCGCCTCGTGCTTGCCGAAGCGCGCGAGGAGGCCGCCGAGCGCCGCTGCGATCGGCCATGCCGATGGATCGCGTCGGAGGGCGGTCTCGAGCACCCGGGCGGCGCCAGCGGGATCGTTCGCGTGCTCCAGCAGCCACGCTGCCTTCACGGTGTGACCCGCTCGTTCCCATTCGCGAGCAGCGGCTGCCGGGTGCCCGCTCGTTTCGAGCAGCCTCGCGGCGTGTCCGTGATGACCCCGCCGGGCGAGCCTTGCCGCCGTCGCCTCGGCGGCCTGCGCCGGTATCCGCCCGGCCGCCGCTTCGGCGAGGGGCTCGCTCCCCGCCTCGGCGGCGAGCTCCAGCGCGCGCGCGGCGTCCCCCGCGCGAAGCGCCTCGGTCGCCGCGTTGGTCCAGTCGCACGCGCGCTCGAACAGCTGGCTCGCGAGGGCCGGGTCTCCCCGCTCGCTCACCAGCGCGGCGGCCTCGAGCAGCCTCTCCTCGCGGACGAGCAGCGTGACGTCGGGATCCACCGGGTGGAGCTTACCCCGCCGCGGGGAGCGTCGCCGGGGCCGGCGTCCGGCGTGCGGCCATGGCGCGCAGCGCCCGCAGCGCCGCGATGTGTCCGAGGACCGCCAGCGGGACGCCGAAGGTGGGGATGAGCGACAATGGCAGGCGCGTCATCGGCTCCGTCGACAGCGGGCCGTCGAAGAGCCGCAGTGCCCCGGGAGACGACGTGATGCCGAGGAACACGGCGTCCACGAGATCGGCGATGCCGAGGACGTTCCACGCGATGGCGATGGTCCTCCAGCCGGCGCTGCGACGCGCGACCGCCAGCGCAACCAGCGGCGCCGTGACGCCGATGAACGCGTCGCCCCATCCGGCGGGGGCGGCGAAGACGAGGGGCAGCAGCCCGCCGCGCCCCGCGACGACGAACTCGAAGCCCACGATGCGCATGACCTGGAGCCCCATGAGGGTGGCCAGCGACGCTTCGGGCAAGCCTCTGTCCCACCGGCGCAAGGCCACGACTCCGGCGACGATGGGCAGGACGACGGCGAGTCCGATCGCGGGCGACGCTCCTGGTCGCGGCGCGAAGACGCCGGCTGACCCCAGCGCGATCACCGTGCCCTGCCAGGCGAAGAGCACCAGCATGAGCCGGACCGCCGAGGCGGTGCTCGCCGCGGCGGAGCGGCGCAGCCATGCGGCCACGAGCGGCACGATGGCCACCTGCGAGATGAGCGAGACGACCCAGAATCCCATTGGCATCGCAGTCTCCCTTCCGACGGGGGAAGATGAGGCGCGGCACGGCGACGAACAATCGCCCGGAAGGGAACGCATGGTTTCGGACCTGGAAACGATCGACCTCACCGACCTTCGCACGTTCCTCGAGGTCGCCCGGGTGCTGAGCGTGACCGGCGCGGCGCGGGGGCTGAAGCTGCCCAAGTCGGCCGTGAGCAAGTCGCTCACGCGGCTGGAGGGAAGGCTGGGGGTGAGGCTCCTCGAGCGATCGTCGCGCCGTGTCGCCGTGACGAGAGCAGGTGCGCTGCTCGTCCCGAAGGCCGCCTCGCTCCTCGCCGAGGCCGAGTCGCTCGCCCAGAGCCTTCGCGAGGAGCGGAGCGAGCCGCGCGGGCTCGTGCGAATGACGGCCACCCCGGAGATGGGCGCCCACTTCATCGAGCGGGTCGTGCCGGTGCTCGCGCGCGAGCACCCCGGCATCCGCATCGCGATGGCGCTCGGGTACGGCCTCGAGGACGTCCTCGACCCGGCGATCGACGTGGCCCTCCGCGTGGGAGCGGTGCACGACGAACGGCTCGTCGCGCACCGCATCGGCGGCCTCCGATGGGTCACGGTCGCGAGCGGCGACTACCTCGCTTCGAACCCCGTGCGGCGGGTGAGCGACCTGACCCAGCGCCGCTGCCTCGTCTTCTCGGCGACGGACATCGGGGCGGAGTGGACCTTCACGCGGCGCGACGTCACCGAGCGGGTGACCGTGACCTCCGCGCTGTCGGTTGCGGGATCCACGGCGCTGCTCCACGCAGCGCGGGCAGGGCTCGGCGTCGCGCGCGTCGTGGAGCCGGTCGCGGAGGACTGGCTCCGTCGCGGGGAGCTGGTCCGGGTCCTCCCCGGGTGGGCGTCGCCGGAGATGCCCGTCCTCGTCGTGCACCGCTTCGGCCACGACCGGATCGCCCGGGTCGGCGCCGTACTGCGAGCGGTTCGCGACTTGCCGTGGCGGTAGAAGAGGGCGGCCTAGTTCTCGTCGTCCTCGTCTTCGTCCGGCGGCGCGCCCGCGGAGGCGACTCCGCGCGCGCGAAGGGCGGCGTCGACGTCGGTCACGATGCCGTACGGCTCGATCGGCGGCTGCCCCCGGGCGGCCGCCGCCGCGTCGCTCTTCGCGGCGAGGTCGCCGAGGATTCCACGCTCGCGGTTTTTCATGCGCGGGCCGCTGAAGTCGACCCAGAAGTAGCTGCGCGGCCGGACGTCGACGTGCACGAACTGACTCGTCGGATAGACCCCGACGCCGACGAACCCCATCTCGCGCGCAAAGCGGGCCACCTCCTCGTCGGGCACCCCGGGCACCACCATGTCCATCGCGCGCCCTTTGCCATGGTTGGAGTGCGAGCCGGGCTTCGGTACGCGGTAGCCCGAGACGACGCGGATCTCGGGCACGGCGAAGTGCGTCTGGATCCGGTAGATGAGGCCGAGCGTGCGCGGATCGAGCGGGTGCTCCTCGCCCCCGGCCGCGCGCAAGAGGTGAGCCGCCCGGTCGAGATCGACGGACGCAAATCCTCCGTCGTCGCCGTCGGCGGCGAGGGTGAGCGTCTCGCCGCGATTGATCGTCGTCAGCGTCAGCATCGGGCGACCACCCGCGTCGACCGCGACCGGTCGCGTCGATGGCGCGTGCCACCCTTGCAGCGCCTGTTTCCCCGATAAGTACGCGATCGCCGCCGCGCTCCCCGGCTTGGTCGTCGAGGCCGGCGGCGGGCCATGCTTCGCGCCGTGGGCGGGCGGTTGCCCGACCGCGCTCACCGTGACCGTGGCCACGAGCGACCCGAGGCCCAGGGCGCAAGCGAGAGGACGGTACGCTCCGCGGACTGCGCGCATGTCGCCCGTCGTTCGCCCCGGCTCAGCGGCGGACGTAGGCGATGGTGCGGGCGAAATCGAAGCGGACCTCGCCGGAGTCGATGCCGCGCGCCGAGAACGGCTCGCGACGAAGGCGGTGAAGCACCAGCGTCCCCGAGTCGTCGAAGAAGAGCGTCGACACGGTTCCGTGGGCCGCGCTCCCGTCGAGCACGCAGCGCACTCCGTTCGGTCGCACGTCGACGTAGACGACGTCGTCGCCCTGGTCGGATGCCGCCGGAGCCGCCCAGGAGAGCTCGACGGTCGCGCCGCTCGCCACCAGCGTCCCCGGCACGTCCTCCCCGGTGACGTGCACGTCGCCCGGATCGCCGGGAGCGGCCACGGTGAGGTCGAAGGCATCGAGCCCCTGTCCGCCCGCGACGTGGACCGCGTAATGCGCGGATGCCGGCAAGAGGGAGGGATCCGTCGCCCGAGCGTAGACGACCCCGCTCACCACGTCGGTCACGTCGGGCAGCTGACGGGCGGCCAGCCGCGTCTCGACGCCGTTGGCCTCGAGCGTGATCCCGCCGACGTCGAGCAGCTCCACGACGGGGCTCTGCGTCGGGGGCGCGCCCGCGAGGGCGGTGATGGCCGCGCAGCTGCCGCTCGCCGGCAGATCGAGCGAAGCGCCGATCGCCCGCAGCGCATCGTCCGTCGACGAGGAGGCGACGACGCGGATGAACCGCGCGCTCGCCTCGGCGCGGGCCCCTTCGGTGGAATCCGCCGTCCGTTCCACGGCGACGACGGCGCTCGTGGTCGTCGTGGCCTCGGCGTCGACCCCCTCCGAGGCACCGGAAATGGCGCCTGCGCAGCCGAGGGCGGCGGGGAGGAGGGGGAGCACGGCGAGGGCGGAGAGGCGCATCCGGATCCCATCAAGGCTAGTCGGCCGGACCCGAGCTGGCAAGCGACCAACCTGGACGTCGGGTCAGCTACACTGTCACCCAAACGTGGGCTGCGACCTCCTCCTTCTCGCTGCGTTTCATCCGGAGCTCGCTCCGCTGAGAGCGACGCTCGGGGATGGGATGCGGGCGCGCGTCAGCGGGCGCGACGTCGCCGCCCGGGTCGTCGGCATCGGGCTCCCCATGGCGGCCGCCGGAGCCGCCATGCAGCTGACCGACATGCAGCCACGATCCGTCGTCCTTCTCGGGACATGCGGCGCGTACGCAGGAAGCGGGATCGCGCTCGGCGAGGTCATCGCGGCGCGGCGCTTACGTCTCGTCGACTACGCCGTCGTGCAGGGGGCCGCCCAGTTCCCGGACCCGATGTCCATCGTGACCGACGCGCATGCCGCCATCCTCCAGACCCTGGCCGCCGCCGGCGCCCGGCCCGCCGACCTGGCCACGACCCTCGCGGTCACGGTGGACGACGCCTCCGCCGCGCGCATCGCGCAGGCCACCGCGGCGCACGTCGAGCACCTCGAGGCCTACGGCGTCGCCGCTGCCTGCGCGGCCCGAGGCATCCCTTTCGGGGCCGCCCTCGGCGTGGCCAACCATGTCGGCGCCCGCGGTCGCGAGCAGTGGCGCGCCCATCACCGCGCGGCTTCCGCCGCCGCCGTGGAAGCCGTTCTACGCTGCGCGGCCGACCTGGCTTCCCCCGTCCTGCGCTAGCTTCTGCCATCGTCCGCCAGGCCCGCTGAGGCCCGATCGAGACGGGAGGCTGGTCCTTGCGCAACCGTAGGTTTCAGGCGCAGCGGAGAATCACACATGCGCCAGACTTCGACTTGGATGATCGCGTCGACGTGCGCTCTGCTCGCGGCGTGCGCGACGGGCGTGGACTCGGGTGACACCGGCGCCGCCGGCACCGGCGATTCGGGAGTCGGCCTGGAAGCCTCGCCGGAGACGGCCTCCGCTCGTGACGCCGGAAGCTCGGGGGGCCACGACGGCGCCACGGCGCAAGAGACGGGCGCGTCGACGCAAGACGGTGGCTCGATGGGCGACGATGCCTCGGCGGCCGACGATGCACCGACGTTCGAGGAGGCGGCGACGAGCCAGGACTCGGCGAACGTCCTCGACACGGGCACGACGTCCGTGCCGGAGACGGGCACGACGTCGGGCGGGATTTGCGGCAGCGACCCGAAGTACGCGATCGAGGCGGCGGCCGAGGCGCTCAGCGGCAAGATCACGTTCTGTTTCTCCGGCGTCTGCGATCCCGGTCAGTGCTGCTACGAGGAGCTCGATCCAGGAAACGTCTGCGTCGCCGAGTAGCGCCTGCGACGTGCTATCTGGGCGCGCATGCGTCCCGTCCTGGTCGCGGCGTGTCTCCTCGCCGGCGCGGCCTGCTCGAAGAAGAGCGGCGCCGTAGCCGACGGCGGCGCTTCGCCGTATGCGTCGGCCGACCTCGCGACGAAGCTCTCGCACCCGTGCAGCCTGCTCCTTCGCTCCGACGCCGAGGAGATCCTCGGGCCCGGCGAGCTCCAGCAACAGGAAGAGCCGGGGCCGCCGGGCGACGCGCGCTGCGTCTGGGCGGTGAAAGGCCAGCGCGGCTTCGTCGAGCTCCACGTCAACTTCCCCACCCGGAAGGACGGCTTTGACGAGCCGCACGCCGACCGTGCGCCGGTCTCCGGCGTCGGAGACCGGGCCTACGTCCAGAAGCGACTGAGCTGGGGGCACGTCGACTTCATCAAGGGAGACCAGACGTTCTTCGTCCAGATCGAGCATGGCAGCCTGGCCGACGGGCGTCCGAAGAGCGCGGACCAGGTGCGCTCGGAGACGATCGTCCTCGCCCGGACCGTCGCCGGGCGCCTTTGACCATCAGAGGCCGAAGTCGAAGCCGATCATCGGCCCCACGAACACCTGCGTACCCTGCGCCACCTGGAGCGCCGGCGGCGTGAAGGTCCCACTCCCCATGCTCAGCGTGCCGAGCGGGTCCGCGAACACCGGGCCCCCCACGAACTGCAGCATCGTGACCAGGGACACGTGGAGCTTCGCGCCGTTGGCCCACCCGACGAGCACCCCGGCGTCGGCCACGAGGAGCGGCGCGGTGTACGTCTTCGTGCTGGACGTCCGCTGGACCTGGCCCTGCGTCTCCCCGGTGGTCGTCGATGCGCTCAGCTCGTAGATGTTGCCCATCGTCTCGAAGCCGCCGAGGAGCGCTCCGGTGAGGCGAATGTGCGGGTGCTTCGTCGCGAAGCGCGCTCCCACCACACCGCCCCCTCCGAACCGGTGGAACCCGTAGCTCTCGTTGCGCCCGATGTCGCCCGCACCCCCATTGGGCTGAGTGTCGCTCGCCGTGGAGTAGTCGTACGAGCCGAGCGCCATCCCCTCGACGCCCACCCAGCCGAAGGCGTAGCCGAAACGAACCGCGAGCCCGGCGCCGAGAGGGCTCGAGGCCTGGCACTGGGACCCTGAACAATCCTTCTTGATGCCGTTGGACGCGCCGGAGGGGGTGCCATAGCCGAAGAACTCGAGCCCGGAGTAGAGTCCCTCGTAGGTCGGAGGGGCGTTCGCCGCCGTCTCGCTCTCGAGGCGGGCATCCTCGTTGAACGTCTCGCCCGCGTGGACGATGAAGGCGCGCTTGTACGGGCGGAAGCCCGCCGCCTCGATGGTGACCTCGTGCTCACCCGCGGGCAGCGTCCCCTCCCACACTCCCTTGCCGACCGGGGCGCCGTCGATCGCGATCGCCGCGTCCGCCGTGTGCGTGTCGATCTGAACGCGCCCGGTCGCGGCCGCCAGCTCCAGCGCCATCTCGACGCGCTCGCGCCGCGCGACGTCGACCTGCTTCGGCGCCGCGAGCCGCTCCGCGCCACGGGCTTCGACCACGTGGACGCCGGGCTTCACGTCGCCCTCCCACGGCGCGGGACCGACGTCGGTTCCGTCGACGAAGACCTCGACCTTGGCGTCGGGCGGCGCGTTGACGACCAGGTGCCCGGTCGTCGCCTCCGGCAGCAGCGGCCCGGCCACCGTGGCCTCGTCCCCGCCGCTCAGCTTCACTTCCTTCCGGATCGTCTCGAAGCCGGGCTTCGCGACGGTGATCACGTGCGGTCCGACGTTCGCGCGGAGCGGACCGGCGAGGGGCGTGGACCCCGCGTCGTGATCGTCGAGCGACACCGTCGCGCCGAGCTCGGCGACGGCGATGCGGATGGTGCCGGTCAGCGTCGCGAGCTCGTCGATGGCGTGCTGGACCGAGCGCTTGTCGGCGACGGTCATCGAGCCGCCGTACTTCGCGAGGAGCACGCCGTATGCGTCGTAGGCGTCGGCGAACTCCTTCAGGTCTCGATGGCACTGCGCGATGTTCCGCTGGAGGCTCGCGCGAGGCGCGATGGCGTTGGCCTTCTCGAACGCGGAGAGCGCCTCGCGGAAGGACCCTTCGTTGTAGAGCTTCAGCCCGGTGGCGAAGAGCTTCTTGGCGGTGGCGAGATCCGCCGCGCTCGCCGCGGGAGGCGCCGGGGGCGCGGGAGGAGCCGCGAGCACGGGGGTCGGTACGACGACGCGACCGAAGGCGATCGCGAGTGCCGCGACGAGCGAACGTGCGCGCATCGACGCTTGAGACTAGCCGAAGGATCAGAACTGCGACGAGATTCCCGCCGCGCCGACCTGGCCGTTCGGATCGCGAGGTCGGGCGTGACCGGCCTTGCTCGGCGATGCGACCGCGGGCGGTCCCGATGCAGCCGCAGTCGCCGAGGTGGTCGCGGTCGCGGTCGCGGACGCCGTCGCGCCCGCGCTCTCGGTCGCCGAGGGGGGCGGAGGAATCGCGGCCCGCACTGGCGCCGCCGTCGTCGCGGCCGGCAGGGCGACTCGCTCCGCTCCCCGCGACGACCACATCGCCGCGATGCCGACCACCGCACCGATCGCCACTGCGACGCCCGCGACGTAGAGCAGCGGCCGCCGCGACCGCGGGATCACGATCGCCGCGCTCGTCCCGCTCACCGTGGGGCCGAGGGGCGCCCCGCTGCCGTGCACCACGTATTGGTCCAGCGACGGCGACGACCCGGGGGGCAGCGACTTGAGCTTCACCTGCGAGCCCGCGAGCTCCGGATAGATACCCTCGAGCCGCTCGCGCACCGCGCGCATCGACGGCACGCGCTTCGTCACGTCGTGCTCGAGCATGTCCGCCACCAGGCGATCGAGCGCGGGCGGGATGTCGGCCACGACCGTGCTGAGGCGCGGCGGCGTCGTCGAAACGAGCTGCAGGATCGTCTGCTCGTAGGTCGGCCGCTCGGGCATGTACGGCTGGCCCGCAATCGCCTCGAAGAGCACCGCGCCGAGGGAGAAGACGTCGGTGCGATGGTCGACGGTCTCGAGCGCCTGCGCCTGCTCGGGCGACATGTACTGCGGCGTGCCGATGGCCGTTCCGCGCCGCGTGATGCCTTTGCGGGCGAAGCGCGCGTCGTGAGCCTCGCGGACGATCTTCGCGATGCCGAAGTCGACGAGCTTCACGAGCGTCGTACCGTCGTCGCGCTCGACCAGGAACACGTT
>JBEKGQ010000114.1:0-12499 GCA_050012715.1 Polyangiaceae bacterium | reverse complement strand
CGTCGTCCCGCCGGTGACCTTGCCCGCCGTCAGCACCGGGGCGCTCGCGCACGCCACGGACTGCGGCCCGAGGTCCTGCAGGACCCACGGGAGCTCGAACCGGCCCAGCGCCTCGCGCGAGGCGCCGTCGACCGCGACGAAGTACGTCCCCGGCGTCAGCACGTCGTCGAGCTGCGGGCCGCAGCCGATCTCCGACGCGCGGTCGCCGCACCGCCGCCACGCCACGAGCACGTGCGGCGCCTCCTCCTCCAGCAGCGAGGCCCGGAACCGGGAGCGCCTCGCGACGTCCAGCCGGTACACGACGTCCGCGGCCCCGGTCCCGCCGCAGCTCCCCGCGACGTCGTCGCGCGCCGTGAACGTGTCGCCGTGGACGGTGCTCGACGCCCCGGCGAGCGCCATCGCGTCGCCGCAGCCGTCGCCGACGGCGCCGCTGCCCGAGGGCGGCGAGGTCTCCAGCGACAGCGTGTAGTGCCCGGCCGCCTCGCGCTCGCGCGCGTCCGCGAAGGCTGTGTAGGGCCCGGGCTCGAATACGCCCGTCACCGCGGCGTCGTTCGAGGCGAGCGGGGCCTCTCCGCACGCGACCTCGCTCTCGGCGTCGTTGCACGCGCGGCGCACGTGGACCACCGGCGCCACGTCGTCCGCGTGCTCGAGCAGGCGGACGCGAGCCCTGGCGGAGAGATCGAACCGCCACGGCGCGTCGAGGCCCTCGGCCCCGCCGCCGCAGCTCGCCTCCGCGTCGTTGGCGGTGCCCTCGGTCGTCCCCGAGACGGGCGCGCCGAGGCCGAGCAGCGGCGCCCGCCGGCACGCGTCCGAGAGCGCCACGACGTCCGACGTCGCGACGGTCAGCTTGTAGCTTCCCGACTCCTGGCTGTAGCCGTCGACGAAGACGAAGTACTTGCCGGGGTCCAGCACGCGCTCGATGTGCGACTTGTTGCGGCCGCCGGTCGGCGAGTCGTCGTTGCACTCGACCTCGGCCGCCTCGTCGGCGCAGTCGTCCTTCCGCACGTAGAGGACCGAGTCGAACCGCGCCTCCACGTCGATGACGACCCGCTGCCGGCGGGGCACCTCCAGCACGTAGACCATCTCGCGCGAGTCGCTGTGGTCGCACTTGCCCGAGTTCATGCTCTCGCCGTTCCGCGTCGAGCCGTTCACGGTGCCCGCCGAGAGCGGGATCGGGGACTCGCACGTCCCCGTCCCGAGCGACGACGCCACCGGGGCCGCGCTCGCCGCCGGCGCCCCCGACCCGACGCCGCCGGCCCACGTGGCGACGACCCAGCGGCCCGCGCCGGCCGCCGCCGTGACGACGAGGACGTACGCGTCCGCGTTCTCGACGCACGCGCGCAGCACGGCCTGCGGCTCGCTCGTCGTGTCGTGGGCGATGACCTTGCCCTTCGAGTCGCTCAGCGAGGCGTGGACGTTGCGCACGCCGTCGCCGCCGAAGGCGACCACCGTCGTGCACCCCGCCCCGAGATCGAGCGGGACGCGCGCCTCCTGCCCCTCGGCGAGCGAGCCCTCGTGGATGGGCCCGACCTGGGCGAGCCCGATGGCGGCGAAGGCGTTGTGCACCGCGACGAAGCGCGGCTCGAGCGTCCCCCGAGGGCCGTCCGCGATGCACGCCGCGCACGCGATGAGCGACAGCCCGAGACACGCTGCGACGCGCCGGCGAAGCGAACGAGACCGACGAGCACACCGCATCTATCGATACGGGTTGCGCGAGATGTCGTCCGGCACGGGCGCGCCGGTCGGTGCCGCGGTCGCCGTCGCCGCCGCGGTGGGAGTCGCCGTGGCCGCCGGTTCGTGCGGAGGAGACGAGACGGCCCGGGGCCGCCAGCCGGCGCGCGTGATGACGACGGGCGCCACCGTCGTGCCCGTCGTCGTCGGCGCGATCGCGGCCGACGACGCATCCGGAGGCGTCGCGCTGACCACGGAGGCGGACGGCACGGCCCGCGATGAAGCGGGGGACGCCGGCGTCGAGGGCGCTGCGTTGAGGGCCACGCTCGCCGCTGCCGGCGCAGCGGCGGGGAGCGGCGCCGCGTCCGCCGCCGCACCGAAGCCCCTCGGGTACCGCATCCACACGCCGACGCCCGCCACCACCACCGCCAGCGCGACCCAGGGCCACACGCGCGCGCGACGCCGCGTCTCGACGGGCAGCGACGACGACGACGACGAGGAAGACGTCGACGCCGCTTCGCCCGCGGCGGGCGGCGGGTTCGAGATGACCGCCGAGGTCACGCTCGACACGCTCGTCACGCCGGAGACCGCCGAGACGGCGGACACGCGCGACACGCTCGACGGCGTCCCCTCGCCCGACTTGCCCTCGACGCGCGTCACCGAGGTCGGCTCCTGGCGCGGCGCGTCCATGCCGTGACGGCTCGGCTCGCTGCGCGCCAGCCACGCGCGCACGACGTCGCGCTGCTGGCTGATCTCGGTGCCCAGCACCGCCTCCAGGTGCTGCGCCACGTCCTTGTGCGTCCCGAGCGCGCCGACGACGCGCGACGCCCGCTCCAGCGAGTCCGCGAACTCGGCGGACGTCGCGTACCGCTTGTTCCGGTCGCGCTCGAGCGCCTTCGCGACGACCGCCTCGAGCGACGCCGGGATCGTCGGCGCGGCGCTCCGCACCGGCGGGATCGGCTCGTTCATGACGCGGTTCAGGGTGTCCGCCTCGCCGTCGCCCTTGAAGAGGCGCCGGCACGCGAGCACCTCCCACAGTACGATCCCGGCCGCGAAGATGTCCGCCCGCCGGTCGACGTCCTTGTGCCCCTTGGCCTGCTCCGGGGCCATGTACGCGAGCTTGCCCTTCAGCTGCCCGGTGCGCGTCGTCGACAGCTTGCTCGTCGCGCGCGCGACGCCGAAGTCGCTGAGGCGCGAGCTGCCGTCGACGCCGACGAGCACGTTTTGCGGCGAGATGTCGCGGTGCACGATGCCGAACGGGTTGCCGTCGTCGTCCTTCAGCTCGTGGGCCGCGTCGAGGCCCGCCAGCATGTCGATGACGACCCGCAGGCCCACCTTCACCGGGAGGCGTACGCCGGTCTGCGCCGAGCGGGCGAGGAGGCGGCCGAGGGTGTCGCCCTCCACGTACTCCATGACGATGTAGTAGCCCTGATCGCTCTGGCCGATCTCGAGGATGGGGACGACGTTGGGGTGGTGGATGCGCGCGGCGAGGCGCGCCTCCTCGAGGAACATCTCGATGAACTCGGGCTCCCGCGCGAGATGCGGGTGCAGGCGCTTGATCGCGACGAACCGCTGGAAGCCGCCGACGCCGGAGAGGCGCGCGAGGAACACGGTGGCCATGCCGCCGGTCGCGAGCTCGGCGACGAGCTCGAACCGATCGAGCTTCCGCGCGTCCCCCTCGACGGCGACCAGCTTGCTCAGGGGACCCCCTCCGCGGACCGCGTCATGCCCCCATTATGACACCCGCGGCGTCTAAAACGCCCCTTTCAGTGCCACCGTCCCGAGTCCATGCGCCAACCCGAATGCAGGCTCCACCTGGAAGCCCGACCGCGGCGTCTCGGCCGGGGACGCGGCGTGCGACCACTGCGTCAAGAAGAGGCCCGTGACGGCGGTGAGGACGGCGACGCCGCCGGTCGCCGCCAGCAGAATGTTCGTGCGAAGCTGGGCGCTCAGGCCCTGCTGGTATTCGGGGCAGCTCGTCCCCTGCCCGACGCAATCGGCGCGCACCGCGGCGGTTCCCGGGTTCTTCTGAGCGTCGAGGCCCGACCACACCGTGACGCCTACACCCACCACCGTCAGCCCCGCGCCGACGAGGAACACCGCCGGGCCGAGGGGCCTCGACGGCGCGACCGGTACCGGCGGCGGCAGCTCGGGAGGCGGCGGCTTGACCGGGACGGGCGGCGCGTCCGGGTGGAGCGCCTGGCTGGCCCCGGCCTTGGCGTCGAGCGCCAGGCTCTTCGACCGCCCCTCGCCCCAGTCGAACACGAGCTCGTGCTTGCCGGGATCGACGAAGAAGAAGAACTCCTTGGCCTTCTCGATCGTGACGACCTTGTTGTCGACCGCCACGTTGCACTCGGGCGCGCACGACACGTGGACCTCGTCGGTCTTCGGCCGGGCCTGGGCGAAGGTCTCGAGCTCGAGCTTCTCGAGGGCCGCGTCGTTCGGGTAGCGGCGGTTGGCGACGGCGCCGAGGGTGGCGGCGCGCGCGAGCTGTCCCGCCTCGCGGCGGGCACGGATGGCGCTGCGGAGCTCGGCGGGGTTGGGCGCGGCGAAGAAGGCGTTCTCGAAGTGGGTCGCCGCCTCGTCGAAGCTCTTCGCGACGTAGGCGCGGTACCCGAGGTCGTGCTCCTGCGCCGCGAACTGCAGCTGCTCGGGCGTCGCGTCCGCGGCGCTCGCGGTGGGCGCGAGGAGGAGGAGCGCGCCCGTGACGAGGAGCCCCGGCACACGTCGCATGTCCTGGATCGTGCAGGGCGCGGGCGGAGCCGTCAACCGGGCTCGCGGGGCACGTGGTAAGCTCGTCCTCGTGCACGCCCGCTCCCCCAGGTGGAGACGCACGGCGACCCTGCTCGGCGCCCTGCTGACGGCGACCGGCCTCGTGGGCTTCGGGACCTGGGTCGGGTGCTCGATCTACAACCCGTCGCTTCTCCTGCCCGCGGAGACGGAGGGGGGGACGTCCGACGTGATGGTCGCGGAGGCGGCGACGCCCGATGCGTCGGACGGCGGGATCGAGGCCGCTCCCCTCGCCTGCCCCGAGGTGTTCCCGCCGGCGGCTCCGGCGGCGAACGATCCGTCCGACGCGGGGGACCAGGCGTTCGTCATCGCGCTCCACACGCTGGACCTCGGGCTCGAATACGAGGGCGGGTCGCCGCCGCCGATCGGGTACGACCTCGACTCGATCTTCACGTGCTGCGACGGCGGCGCGGAGTCGTGCAAGGCGGCGTCGGTGGGGGCCACCCACTGCGACGAACCGTCCGGGCGCGACAACTCGGGCGAGCTGCTGCTGTCGAGCCTCGCCTCGCTCGACTCCGCGGAGTTCAACGATTCGACGATCTCGCAGCGCCTCCAGGCCGGGGACTACTCGATCCTGATCCAGGTGCTCCACTACAACGGGACGCCGAACGACACGCAGGTGACGGCGGCGCTCTACGCATCGGACGGGATCCAGCCGGAGGGCGACGCGGGGGTGGCGCCGCCCGCGAAGTGGGACGGAACCGACGAGTGGACGATCGACGACACGTTCGTCGTCTCGGCCGACGCGTCGCCGCTCCTGCCGACGCACTTCGACGGAAACGCGTACGTCGCAGGGGGGACCTTCGTGATGCACGTGAATTTCCCCATCTCGCTGGGGACGGCGGGCACGGGGAGCCTCTCCATCTCCCTGACCTCCGGCGTCATCACGGGCACCCTAGTGGCCGGGTCGACACCCGGGACGTACCACCTTCAGAACGGGCTCATCGTCGGTCGCTGGAACGTCTCGTCGCTCCTCGGGGCGCTCAGCACGCTGGATCTCAGTCTCAACGGGAGTACTGCAGCGCTTTGCCGCGGAACGCCGACCTACGACTTCGTGAAGGGGTTGATCTGCCAGCACGCGGACATCATGACGGACCCGACGCTCGACAAGACGGGGGCGACCTGCGACGCGCTGTCGATCGGCTTTTCGTTCACCGCCGACCCAGCGTTGATGGGCGAAGTGGTTGTGCCGACGAGCAGCGTCCAGCTCTGCGACGGCGGCGATGACGACGCGCTGGCGCCGGACAACTGCTCGACACCGTAGAAGCGAGCGGCCAGGAGAAGCGCCCGACGCGGCGCCTCCCCCGGCCCCCCACCCACCTCGTGACGGCCGCCCGACTACTTGGTGGTCGTCGTCACGCTGCTGCCCGCGGGCGCCGGCGGCGCCGCCGGGGTGGCCCCCGACGTCTTCGCCGTGCGCTTCGCCTCCCGCTTGGCGTTCGCCGCGGCCTTGGTGGCCACGTCGGGCGCCTTGCGGGCCGGCACCTGGAGGCCGAACTCGCCGAGGGTGGACGGCATGTTGCCGTACTGTCCCAGCGCGTACGCCTTCACCCCCAGGTAGACCTCGTTCGCTGCCGCGGCCGCCAGGTTCTGCTTGGCGACCGCCTCGCGATACGCGGCCAGCGCCGCCGCCGCCGCGTCCGCGGCATCGATGAACCCCTGGAGGGTGCTGACGATGTCGGGCTGCGACGTGACGGTGCCCCGGATGCCGACGGTCGCCTTGGCGCCGACGTTCGTCTGCACCCCGGTGATCATCGCGCGGTACTTCTCGATGCGAATGACCTTCGTGTTCTTGCTGCTCATGGCTCTCTCACCTCCTCTCTGGCAGTGAGGGCTCCTCTGCCGGGTCTTGCCCCCCGAGCATCCTCGCCTCTCATACCGGTATGCAGACGCCGAGGGCGTGGATTGCTCTCGGATCACGGCGTTCACGCGGCCTCGACGTTGGCGGCGTAGCGTAGCGACAGTCGTTGCCAGAAGTTGGGGAGGCGTTCGCTTTGAAGCAGGGCTCGCAGCGTGACGACGCCTCGCAAGGTCGGCACTCGCCATCGCTGACCGGAGCGCTTGGTGCGATGCCCGAAGACGGTCTTGCAGGTGCTCTCGGTGACGCCGCTTCCAACCGGCAGCCCGGCGAGCCGGAGGGTGACGTACCGCATGCGGTCCTTGTTGTTGCGGATGAAGCGAAGGTGGTCCCAGAGAGCCGCACGCTTGTCCTCGGGCGCGAGCAAGTAGCGGCTTCGCAGGAAGTACTCGACCTTGTCGATGGTCGAGTCCTGGATGTCGAAACCGTCGCGCCACTCGTCGAGCTTGCGCTTGCGCGCCTCGGCGTCGGGCTCGACGATGGCCATCGCGTCCGCGATTCGCTCCAGCAAGTGGTAGCGGTCGATGCCTTCCTCCCAGCGCTGCAGCAGGCCCTCGCCGCGCAGCGTCTCCAGACCCTCGCGGGTGCGGTTCCACATCTCGTGGGCGCCGTCTTGCACGATGCCCACGTGGAGGTCCGGCTGGCGCTTGAGCGCCGAGCGCACGTCGGCCGTCATCTTCACGACCAGCTCGCGGGGGTCGTCGCAGGCCGCCGCGGCGTAGCGCACGGTGCGCAGCGACTCGCCGAGGGCGTCCACGAAGCTCATGGTGCCGACGTATCCCATGCGCCAGTTGACGTCGAAAGGCGCCGGCGCACGGCGCTGACGCGGGCGCAGCCGCTTGCGCTCGGGCTTGGGCGGCGCGTCCGCGGGCCGGTCCTCCATCATCGGCACCGACGTGCGGTCCAACCCGATCGAGACGGCGACGGTCCCTTCAGGCACGCGCTCGGCGCGGCGCACCGCCGGCTCGATCTTCGCAGCCCCATCCACCGCGGCGGCTCCCAGGCGCGTGGCGATCCGCTCCAGCGTCGTGCGCGAGGGAGGCACCCGGTGAGCGACCTCCAGGTTCTCCTTGTGCGCCCGCATGTCGTGCTGCGCGTAGCCATGCGCCACGCTGTAAGCCAGCGCAGGCGTAGCCCCCTCGACCAGCCCCGCGGCCAGCTCCACCGCGACCACGATCCGCCCGTTGTGCACTCCGACCTCGCGGTGCGTCGGGCGCTTGATCTCCAGCGGACCGCAGAGGCCGTGGTAGGTGTCGCTGCCCGGCTCGTGGAGGTGGTAACGCACCCCGTTGACGAGCACCTCCTCGCCGAAGCTGTTAGCGATCGCCTGCAACTCCTCACGCAGCAGCTCCCGCACAGCCTCCCCGCTGATCGTCAACGCCTCGACCTCACGCTCGCCGAAGCTCTCGCCCGAGAGCACCGAACGCAGCGTCCGACGCACCTTCGCGATCGCCCTCTTCACTTCACGCCTTGCCAGCAGCGCCGTTCGGTTCACTATCGCCATGGGGGTTCTCCGTCGTCGGTTGTCTTGCAACTCCTTCGACGAGGGACCCCCTTCACAAAGTCACGCGACTACGTCGCCATTCCCCGCTCCGACGTCGATCCCGGCCCGACGCCGAACGCCGATTCGCCGTCGCGGAGCCGGAAATCGAACGCGCCGAGGACGATTTCTCGCAAATGCGCGAAACTACGTGCCGCGCACGCGACGCGATCACGCGGGAGCGGAGCACCGACCCGCGGATGAGGGCACCGGACCCGGGGATGACGGCGCGCGATCGCGGGTTCGATGCCCGCGACCCGAGGGTGAGCGCCCGCGATCGCGGGTTCGATGCCCGCGACCCGAGGGCGAGCGCCCGCGATCGCGGGTCATGCGCCCGCGACCCGAGGATGAGGGCACGCGATCGCGGGTTCGATGCCCGCGACCCGAGGATGAGGGCACGCGATCGCGGGTCATGCGCCCGCATCCCGGGGATGCGGGCCCGCGATCGGCGGGAGGAGCCCTAGGTCATCTCGAGCCAGAGGCGGTCGGGGTTCTCGAGGTAGCCGATGATCTCGTAAGCGAAGGCGGCCCCGATGTGACCGTCGACGATGCGGTGGTCGAAGGACAGCGACAGGAGCATCACGTCGCCGATGACGATCTGGCCGTCGCGCACCACGGGCTTCTGCTTCATCTGGTGAACGCCGAGGATGGCGACCTCGGGGAAGTTGATGATGGGCGTCGCGAAGAGGCCGCCCTGCGAGCCGAGGGACGTGATGGTGAAGGTGGACCCGGTGAGCTCGTCGAGCTTCGCCTTGCCCGCGCGGGCGTCGGCGGCGAGGCGGTCGATGTCCTTCGCGACGTCGAGGATGCTCTTCCTGTCCGCGTCCTTCACGACCGGGACCATGAGGCCGGCGTCGGTCGAGGTGGCGATGCCGATGTGGAAGTACTTGCGGAAGACGAGCTCGTTGGTCGACTCGTCGAGCGCGGTGTTGAGCATCGGGTGCTTCTTCAGCGCCGCGACCGTGGCCTTGACGATGAACGGGAGGAAGCTGAGCTTCACGCCCGCCGCCTCCGCGGGGGCCTTGAGGCGCGCGCGAAGCGCCTTGAGGGCCGTGACGTCGCACTCCTCGACGAAGGTGAAGTGCGCGGCGGTGTGGACCGACTGCGCCATCTTCTGGCTGATCTTGCGGCGCATGCCGGCGAAGGGGACGCGCTCCTCGGAAGGGCCGTGGGCGATGGAGACGGGCGCGTGCGCGGGCGCGAGGGTGGGCGCGGACGCGGGGATGCGCGCGGGCGAGGACGTGGGCGCGGATGCCGGCGAAGGCGCGCGCGAGACGCCCTCGACGTCCGTCTTGGTGACGCGCCCCTGCGGGCCGCTCGGCGGCACGCGACGCAGGTCGATGCTCATGTCGCGCGCGAGCTTGCGCGTGGCCGGCGTCGCGAGGGGCTTCTCGTTGAAGTACGCCTGCACCGCGCCCCCTCCTCCGCTCGCGCCCGCGCTAACGCCCCCCCCCGAGCCCGCGCTCACGCCCCCGCTCGAGCCCGCGCCCGCGCTCGCACTCCCGCCCATCCCCGGCAGGTGCTCCTTGATGTCCCCCACCGCGGTCGCCGCGGGTCCGTCGTCCTTCGCCGCGTGCCCGTTTGTCCCCGTCGCCTTCGGGGCCGCCGGCGCCGTGGCTCCTGCCGGCGCGCCTCCGCCCAGCTCGAACACCAGCAGCACCGAGTGCACCGCGACGATCTCGCCGACCTTGCCGCGCGTCTCCACCACCGTGCCCGCCTTCGGGGCCGTGATGGTGACCGTCGCCTTGTCGGTCATCACCTCGATCATCGGCTGGTCTTCCTTCACCGCGTCGCCCGGCTTCACCAGCCAGGCGACGATCTCGCCCTCGGTGACCCCTTCGCCGATGTCCGGAAGCTTGAATTCCCAGCGCGCCATCTCAGGTCTCCTGTGGATTTTCTAGTAGCGTGCCGTCGTCAGAACCGCCGGCAGAATGCGGTGGGCCAGCGGCAGATAATCCATCTCCAGCGTGTAGGGGAACGGGGTGTCGAACCCGCACACCCGGACCGGGGGCGCCTCCAGGTGGAGGAACGCCTTCTCGTTGACGAGCGCGATGAGCTCCGCCCCGAAGCCGCACGTCTTCGGCGCCTCGTGCACGACGACGACGCGACCCGTCTTCTTCACGCTCGCGACGATGGTGTCGATGTCCACCGGCCAGAGCGTCCGCAGGTCGACGATCTCGCAGTCGACGCCCTGCTTCTTCGCCTCGTCGGCGGCGGCGACCGCCTCGTAGAGCATCGCGCCCCACGCGAGTAGCGTGACGTCCTTGCCCTCGCGCAGCACCGCGGCCTGGCCGAGCGGCACGGTGTAGTCGCCCTCGGGCACCTCGCCTTTCGAGGCGCGGTAGATGCGCTTCGGCTCGAAGAAGAGGACCGGATCTGGATCGCGGATGCTCGCGAGGAGCAGGCCCTTCGCGTCGTGCGGGTTGCTCGGGCAGACCACCTTGAGCCCCGCCACGTGGATGAAGAGCGATTCGGGCGACTGCGAGTGGTAGAGCCCCCCGCGGATGCCCCCGCCGACCGGGGTGCGGAGGACCATCTTGGCCGGGTACTCCCCGCCCGAGCGCCACCGGAGCTTCGCCAGCTCGCTGACGATCTGGTCGTAGGCCGGGTAGATGAAGTCCGAGAACTGGATCTCCGGCACGGGGACCAGGCCGTAGAGGGCCATGCCGATCGCGGTGCCGACGATGCCGCCCTCGGAGAGCGGTGTGTCGACCACGCGGTCGTCGCCGAACTCGTCCCACAGGCCCTGCGTGACGCGGAAGACGCCGCCCACCTTGCCGACGTCCTCGCCGAGCACGACGACGCGGTCGTCGCGCCGCATCTCGAGGCGGAGCGCGTCGTTGATGGCCTGCACCATGTTGAGCTGTGTCATCGTCGCGGCTCCGGGTCTCCGTGCGGCTGACTCTTCTGGTCCTCGAGGTGCCACGGCCGCTCGCCGTACACGTCGTCGAACATCGTGGCGCGCGCCGGCTTCTCCGTGGCGGCGGCCTCGGCGATGGCCCGCTCGACGTCCGCGCTCACCTCCGTCACGAGGCGCTGCTCGCGCGTCGCGTCCCAAAGGCCCCGCGACGTCAGGTGCTGCCGCGTGCGGACCACCGGGTCTACGGGGGCCTCGCCTTCCCGCCGCGGCATCACCGCCTCGACGAGCGTCCCGCCGAGGCCCGACGCGGCCCGCGCGCGCGCGTCGCGCACCGCCCCGAGCACGGCGACGACGTCGGCCCCGTCGACGCGGACGCCCCGGAGGCCGTAGGCCACCGCCTTGATGGCGAACCCGACGCTCGCCGTCTGCTTCGACGCGGGCGTGCTCGTCGCCCAGCCGTTGTTGCGGCAGAGGAAGACGACCGGCGCGCGCGTGACGCCGGCGAAGTTGAGCCCGGTGTGGAAGTCCCCGCTGCTCGTCGCCCCTTCGCCGAAGAAGACGAGCGACGCGACGTCGACCTTCTTCATCGAGGCCGCCCACGCGACGCCGACGGCGTGCGGGATCTGCGTCCCCACGAGCGGCGACACGCTGGCGACGCGCGAGGGCTTCCAGAACGGCGGGTCGGGGGCGTTGCGTCCGCGGCCGGCGTCGCGCGCCGTGCCGAACGCGTGGTGCGCGTAGGCGACGAGCGGCATCCCGCGCCAGAGGGCCGCCGCGTGCTCGCGCGAGCTCGGGAAGATCCAGTCCTCGTCGTGCATCGCGGCGGTGGCGCCCACGATGGCGGCCTCCTCGCCCACCGCGCTGGCGTGACTGGCGATGACGCCGTCGCGCTGCAGGGCGATGAGCCGTTCGTCGACCGCGCGCGCGAGCACCATGTGCTCGTAGAGGGCGACCGCGAGCTCGTCGGAGAGGACGCCGGCGTGAGCAGGATCGACCGAGCCATCGTCACGCAGAGCCCGCAGCGGCGGCGTCGGCGGCGTCGGTGGCGAGAGGTCGGCCTGCATGGCGCGCGCACCTTAGCCGAAAGGTGTGCGGCAGGCGATGGGCGGCTAGAAGTCGCCGTGCACCAGGAGGCCGCCGCTGTTCTGGCCCATCGCGGGGGCGACCTGCACGTGACCGGAGGGCGCGACGAGCCAGAGCGTGACCCCACCGGCGGCGAGCACGCCGCCCGCGATGAACGCGATGGTGGAGACGTTGCCGAAGCTCACCGCGTCGCTGCGATCGCTGACGCCGATGGCGTCGCACTGGTTCGCGGAGCCGAGCGCGCCGCCGCAGTGGCCGCTGTTGGCGGCGGAGTTCTTCGAGAGCGCGAGGGCGCCGAAGATGCCGCCCGCCACCAGCCCGGCCACGCCCACGCCTCCGACGACGAGGCCCACCGTCTTCAACGGCGACGACGCGGTGGCGGTGTCGGCGCCCGCGGGGCCGAGCGGCGCGGCGGGCGGCGTCGGGTTCGGCGCCGGGGTCACCGGCGGGGCGGTGACGGGAGCATCGGCCAGCGCCTCGACGTGCACCGTCGTGCTCGCGCCGGGAGACTGCACGTCCTGCGACGTCGTCCACGCCAGCTTTCCGGGCGCGCTGGCCTCCACGGTGTGCTTGCCAGGGTCCACCGCGAGCGGCGTCCCCCACTGGCCCTCGCGGACCACCTCGCCGTCCCGCTTCACCACGAGCCCGGCGACCCGGGCTGCCGCCGGCACGTCGATGACCAGCTGCGAGAGCTTTG
>JBEKGQ010000113.1:0-12527 GCA_050012715.1 Polyangiaceae bacterium | reverse complement strand
GAGGCCCGCGCCCGCCGCGATCGCGTCCCCCGTCAGCTCCGCCCCGCTCCCCGCGCACACCGCGGCCCGCGACACGACGCGCTCGATGGGTCCCGCGACGAGCACCTGCTCCACGCCGAGCGCCCTCTTCACGCGGTCCACCAGCGCCGCTCCCGGCACCGGCGTCACCGCGCCCACGCGCCCCATGCCCCGCCGCACCGGCGCCGGCGCGAGGCGCACGAGGTCGAACGCCGGCTCCTCGTAGGGATGCGCGGCGCGGAGCGCGTCGACCACCGCCTGCGCGCGGCCCACGGGGACCACCGTCTCGAGGCGCAGCTCGGGCGCCTGCTCCAGCCGACCCGCCTCGCCGACCACCGGCTGCGTCCCCTCGCCGCCGAAGAACGTCCCTGTCCCGGCGGTGCGGAAGCTGCACGATGTGTAGTCTCCGATCCGCCCCGCGCCCGCCGCGAAGAGCGCGCGGCTCACCGCCTCCACGTGCTCGGCCGGGACGAAGGTGACGAGCTTGAGCTCCGCGTCCGCCCCGTCGACCGTCCGCAGCGGGGCGCGCTCCGTCATCCCGAGGGCGTCGGCGAGGACGTCGTTCGTCCCGCCGTCCGCGACGTCCAGCGCGGTGTGCGGGCTGAAGAGCGCCACTCCCGCGCGGGCCGCCTCGAAGGCCACCGACCCGGCGACGAAGCGCTTCTGCGCCGCGAAGAGCGGTGGGTGGTACGAGACGACGGCCTCGCACCCTCCCGCCCGCGCCTCACGCAGGACCTCGCGCGTGCAATCGATCGTCAGGAGGACCCGCGAGATCGGGCCCTCCGCGTCGCCGACCAGCAGGCCGACGTTGTCCCACGGAGCCGCGAACCGCGTCGGCGCGATGGTCTCCATCGCCCCGACCAGATCCGCGACTCGCATGGGGTCGCGGCCTCACTCGGCCGGTTCGGGCTTCGCCTCGGGCGGAGCGGCCTCGGACCGGACGCCGGCCTCGATGCGCATCCCGTAGAAGCTGCGCCACACGAAGAAGATCATCACCGCGAAGCACAGCGCCGCGACGACCGCGGTCGTCTGCCGCGCGATGGGGTGCGCCTCGTCGTTCGCGAGCTCGACGGCGAGGAGGCCGAAGAGGGTCGTGAACTTGATGATGGGGTTCATGGCCACGCTGCTCGTGTCCTTGAACGGGTCGCCCACCGTGTCGCCGACGACGCACGCGTCGTGGAGCGGGGTGCCCTTCTGCTTCAGCTCGACCTCGACGATCTTCTTCGCGTTGTCCCAGGCGCCGCCGGCGTTCGCCATGAAGAGCGCCTGGAAGAGGCCGAAGAGCGCGATCGAGATGAGGTACCCGACGAAGAAGAACGGATCGAGGAACGCGAAGGCGAGCGTGCCGAAGAAGACGACGAGGAAGATGTTGAACATCCCCTTCTGCGCGTAGGTCGTGCAGATCTCGACGACCTTCTTCGAGTCCTCGATCGAGGCCTTCTCGACGCCGTCGAGCTTGATGTTCGCCTTGATGTACTCCACCGCGCGGTACGCGCCGGTGCTGACCGCCTGCGTGCTCGCGCCGGTGAACCAGTAGATGACCGAGCCGCCGGCGATGAGGCCGAGCAGGAACGGCGGGTGGAGGAGCGAGAGCTTCTGGATCTTGTCCGGGTTCGTGAGGCCGTCGGTGAGGAGGACGATGATCGCGAAGATCATCGTCGTCGCCCCGACGACCGCGGTGCCGATGAGGACCGGCTTCGCCGTCGCCTTGAAGGTGTTCCCGGCGCCGTCGTTCTCCTCGAGCATGTGCTTCGCCTTCTCGAAGTCGAGGTCGAAGCCGAAGTCCTTCTTGATCTCCGCCTTCACGTTCGGGATCGTCTCGATGATCGAGAGCTCGTAGACGCTCTGCGCGTTGTCGGTGACCGGACCGTAGCTGTCGACCGCGAGCGTCACCGGGCCCATGCCGAGGAAGCCGAAGGCCACGAGGCCGAAGGCGAAGACCGGCGACACGTCCATGTTGCCGACGGTCATCGTCGCGCCGAGGCCCATCTGGCTGATGAAGTACGCCGTGCCCATGAGGCCGAGGAGCACGATGCCGAACCAGAAGGCGCTGAAGTTGCCGGCGGTGAGGCCGGCGAGGATGTTGAGCGAAGCGCCGCCCTCCTTGGAAGAGGTGACGACCTCCTTCACGTGCGCGCTCTCCGTCGAGGTGAAGACCTTGATGAGCTCCGGGATGATCGCGCCGGCGAGCGTGCCGCACGTGATGATCGCCGAGAGCTTCCACCACTGCGTGTCGTCGCCCGCGAGGAGCGGGATGAGGAGGTACGACGCGGCGAAGGTGAAGATGATCGAGACGATCGACGTCACCCACACGAGCTGGGTGAGCGGCGCCTCGAAGTTCATCTTGTCGACGTTGCCGTAGCGGGCCTTCGCGATCGCCTCGTTGGCGAGGTAGCTCACCGCGGACGAGATGATCATCAGGATGCGCATCACGAAGATCCACGTGAGGAGCTTCACCTGCACGTCCGGGCTCTGGACGGCGAGGAGGATGAAGACGATGAGCGCGACGCCGGTCACGCCGTAGGTCTCGAAGCCGTCGGCGCTGGGGCCGACCGAGTCACCCGCGTTGTCGCCCGTGCAGTCGGCGATGACGCCGGGGTTACGCGCGTCGTCCTCCTTGATCTTGAAGACGATCTTCATGAGATCCGAGCCGATGTCGGCGATCTTCGTGAAGATGCCGCCCGCGACGCGGAGGGCCGCGGCGCCGAGCGACTCACCGACGGCGAAGCCGATGAAGCACTTGCCGGCGTACTCGTGCGGGACGAGGCAGAGAATCCCGAGCATGAACGCGAGCTCGATGCTGATGAGCAGCATGCCGATGCTCATGCCCGCCTTGAGCGGGATGGCGTAGACCGGGAAGGGCTTGCCGCGGAGGGCCACGAACGCCGTACGGCTGTTCGCGAAGGTGTTCACGCGGATGCCGAAGAGGGCGACGAGCGCGCTGCCCGCCATGCCGAGCACGCTGAAGAGCAGGATGATGATGACCGTGCCGACCGGCTCGGCCTTCAGGACGCCGTAGTAGACGGCGATGACGGTCCCGACGAACAGCCACAGGAGGCCGAGGAACTTCGCCTGGGTGAAGAGATACGTCTTGCAGGTCGCGTAGATGAGCTCGGAGACTTCGAGCATCGACTTGTGGACCGGCGCGTTCTTCAGCTGGAAGAAGATGACGATGCCGAAGGCGATGCCCAGCGCGCACACCACCAGCCCCGAGAGGAGCAGGTGACTGGCGGGCATGCCGAAGAAGATCTGGGTGTCGAGACCGTCCGGAATCCGGAGCGAATCCTCGCCGCCGTGGTGCCCGCCGGCCGGCACCGCCACCATGCGGGCGGGCTGAGCCAGGGCCGAGACACCGAAGAGCGTGACCACGAGAAGCGCTACCGTTCCGAGCAGCGCCTTGATGGACTTCATGCGAACCTCTCGTTTAGTTTCGAGTGGTTGGCCGCCTGCATGGGCGCAGACGCTTCAGCACACGTCGTCTCGTCGAAGCCCGATGCTGACAGCGCCGACGAGCGCGCAGGCCTTAGCAGGCTTCCGGGGGGTTGTAAACCCAACGCCCTCCTCGTTTGACGCGCTACGGTACCCCCCCGTGAGCCTCGACAGCCTCTACCTCGACCACGTGGCGGATCTCGAACGGCGCTTCGCCGGCGTGCTCGCCGAGCTGGGCTACGACGCGGTGGTCATCGAGTCCGGCACGCCCACGAAGAAGAGCCGCTTCGACGACCAGTACTGGCCGCTCCGCCCCTGCCCGCACTTTCAGCACTGGCTCCCGCTCGCCGAGGCGGATGCCGCGCTCGTCGTGCGCGCCGGGCAGCGGCCGACGCTCCTCCGCACGGCGGTGACGAGCTTCTGGGAGCGCCCGGCCCCGCCCGAGAGCACCGCCTTCGAGCAGGCTTTCCGCGTCGTTCTCCTCCGCGACGCCGCCGACGCGAAGCAGCACTACGGAGCCGGGCGCGTCGCCTTCGTGGGCGAGTCGCGCGAGGGGCCGGCCGAGCTCGTGAAGGCGCTCGACGTGCTGCGGACGACCAAGACGCCCTACGAGGTGGCCTGCCTCGCCGAGGCCAACCGGCGCGCGCGCGCGGGGCACGAGGCGCTGCGCGACGCCTTCCGCGCCGGTGTCGCGTCGGAGCTCGATCTGCACCTGCTCTACCTCAGGGCGACCTCGCAGGACGACGCCGAGACGCCCTACAAGAACATCGTCGCCCTCGGCGAGAACGCCGCGACGCTCCATCACGTCGCCTACGGGCGCACGGCGAACGCGCGCGAGGCCGAGTCGCTCCTCGTCGACGCGGGGGCGACGTGCCGCGGCTACGGCGCGGACATCACGCGCACCTGGACGAAGGGCAGCGGCGCGACGGCGAGCGCCTTCGCGCAGCTCGTGGCGGGCGTCGAGGCGATGCAGAGGCGCCTGTGCGCGGCGGTGAAGGTGGGGATGCCCTACGAGCAGCTCCACGACGAATCGCACCGCCAGGTGGGCGTCATCCTGCGCGAGGTCGGCGTCGTGCGCGGCTCGGCCGACGAGGCGGTGGCGGCGGGAGTGACGCGCGCCTTCTATCCCCACGGCCTCGGGCACTCGCTGGGCCTGCAGACGCACGACGTCGGCTGCGCCCTGAAGGCCCCGCGCGCGGACAACCCGTTCCTCCGCAACACGACCGACGTCGCGGTCGGCCAGGTGTTCACCATCGAGCCGGGCGTCTACTTCATCGAGCCGCTCCTCGCCGAGCTGAGGGCGAAGCCCGAGGCGCGCCTCGTCGACTGGAGCGTCGTCGAGACCCTCGCGCCCCTCGGCGGGGTGCGGATCGAGGACGACGTCGTCGTCGAGCCCGCCGGCGTCCGCAACCTGACCCGCGAGCAGCTCCCGGTCGGCGGCGGCACCTAGAGAGCTTCCCGTCTTCCCGCCTTCCTGTGATCTCTCGCCCTCTCCTCTCTTCGCGGTACCCTGCCGGGCATGCCGAAGAAGGTCGCCATCTTCTGGCCCGGCGATGCGCGGGCGAAGCCGAACGAGCTCGCGCTGCCCAGCGTCGAGGAGGCCACGCTGCAGCTCGAGGCGGCGCTCCGCCAGCTCGGGCGAACGCCGTACCGCGTGCCGGGGTTCCTCGCGAAGCCGCACGAGGCCATCGAGAAGCTCGGGCCGGTCGACGATCCGATGGTCGGGGTGTGCGTGCACTGGCTCTACGGGCCGCACACGACCGACGGCGTCGTCGGCAAGGAGAACCCGCTGCTCCTCGCGAGCAACTTCAGCGGCCGGTGGCCGGGGCTCGTGGGGCTGCTGAACACCGGCGCGTGCCTCGAGTCGGTCGGACGCGCGCACGCCCGCGCGTGGACCGACTCGCCGGACTGGACGAAGGACCCGGTCTTCATGGAGCGCCTCGACGAGTGGTGCCAGACCGGCCGCATCGCCTACCCGGAGGACGAGATCGCCTACGCCGCGCCCGTCACTCCGGCCGCGCTGCGCCTCGCGCGCGAGGCGGCGGCGGACGTCCGGCGGCGGCGCGTGCTCGTGATGATGCTCGGCGACACGTCGATGGGCATGATCAACGGCTACTTCGGCCCGCGCCTCTTGAACCAGCACGGGTTCACCGAGCACAAGATCGATCAGGCGTGGATCATCGATCGCGGACGGCGCATCGACGACAAGCGCATCGACGACGCGCTCCGCTTCGTGAAGGACCGCGGCGTGACGTTCCACTGGGGCGAAAAGGCGAAGGGCGCGGCGATGGGAGCCGACGACTTCGACGAGAAGGCGACCCGCGAGCAGCTCCGCGACTACCTCGTCGTGCTCGACCTCGTGAGCGAGTACAAGGCCGACTGCATCGGGTGGCAGTACCAGCTCGGGCTCATCCCGCTGCGGCCGCCGAGCGACTTCGCGGAGGGCCTGCTCAACTCGGCGTGCCGCCCCGAGTCCAGCGGGCAGCCCATCGCGACCGCCACCGAGGCCGACCAGGGGAACGCGGTGCCGATGGAGATGCTCAAGCGCCTCCTCGCGAAGAAGGGCCTGCATCCGGCGGTCATGTTCCACGACGTCCGCTGGGGAGCGATGCACGACGGGCGCTTCCTGTGGGTGCTCCTCAACAGCGGCTCGTGCGGCGCGTACGCGTTCAATCACGACCCGGGCTCGCTGAAGGGCGTCCACTCCTGGCGGCAGCCCGCCCTCTACTTCCCGACCCCCGGCGGCACGTTCGCGGGCGAGAGCCTGCCGGGGCCGATGACGTGGGCGCGCTGCTACATCAAGGGCGGCGTCCTCTGGATGGACGTCGGGCGCGGCGAGGTCGTGAAGCTCCCGCCCGAGGTGCGCGACGCGTGGTGGGAGGGGACGACGCGCGAGTGGCCGCTCATGGTGGCGGACCTCCGCGTGTCGCGCGACGCGCTGATGGCCCACTACCTGTCGAACCATGTCGCGGTCGGCTACGGCGACGTCTTCGAGGAGATGGTCGCCCTCAGCCAGGAGCTCGGGTTCAAGGTGCGCATCCTGGGAACGAACACGGGGACGTGAACGGTGAGGTGAACGATGACGATTGGATCGTTGACGTGCCCGAGCCCGTGGACGTTCAGGTGAAGGAGTCACGGGAAGACGTGGTGACGTGACTCCTGAACGTGGACGTTGACCGGCTCGGGCTCGTGCACGATCTTCATCGTGCTCGTTCCACGTCACCCTTCACGTCTCTCCGGCTTCGCCGTCTCCCAGAGATCCCGCAGCACCTCCGCGACCGCCTCGTAGAGCGCCTCCGGGATCACCTCGCCCGGCTGCAGCTCGACCAGCGCTCTCGCCAGCGGGACGTCGCGCACGACGGGGATACCCCAGTCCGTCGCCGCGGCGACGATGCGCTTCGCCAGGTCGCCCTCTCCGCTCGCCACGACCACCGGCGCCTCGTCGCCTTCCTTCTCGTCGTAACGGAGCGCGCACGCGAGGTGCGTCGGGTTCACCACGACGACGCTCGCGGTGCGCACGCTGGCGACCGTCGCCTGCGCCAGGAGCTCGTGGTAGGCGCGCTCGCGCGCCGCCTTCTGCTGCGGATCGCCCTCGGCGTCCTTGTGCTCACGCTTCACCTCGTCCTTGCCCATTCGCAGCCTCCGTAGCCACGCGCCGCGCGTCACCACCACGTCGAGCACCCCCAGCGCGAGGCCGACGAGCGCCGCGCGCCACGCGAGCGCGCCCGCGACCTCCGCCACGACCGTGCCCACCCACGACAGGCGCCCGCCGAGGCGCGCCAGATCGACCAGGTGGTCGCCGAGGCCGCGCAGCGCGAGCCACGCGACGACGACCCCCGCGAAGAGGGCCCGCACCACCGCGAAGAGGCGCGTCGCCGAGAAGAAGTTGCGGAAGCCCTGGAACGGATTGAGGCGCTCCAGGTTCGGCGTGAGCCGCTTCGTCGCCACCACGCCGCCCGTCTGCACCACGTGCGCGACGGCTCCCGTGACGCCCGCCGCGACCAGGACCGGGAACGTCAGCGCCACCACCGCCGTCGCGAGCGTCTCCGCGTCGAAGCGGGCCTGCCCCGGCGTCCCCGCCGCGGCGATGGCGGCGGTGAGCGCGTCGGCAGCCCAGCTCGTGAGCGCCTTCACCGCCGAGGGCACCAGCGCGACCGCCACGACGAACGCCAGCGCCTGCGCCGCGTACGCGCTCGCCCCGCTGTCCCCCTCTTCGCGCGCCTTCCGGAGCCGGCGTGGGGTCGCTTCTTCCGTCTTGTCGCTCACGACCTACCTGGCGCTGCGGGTGCGCTTCTTCTTCGGCCGCGGCTCCTCCGTCACCGGGGAAGCCGCGGCGTGGGAGAGAGCGTACAGCTCGAAGAGCACCTCGCGAACCCCCTCGCCGGTCGCCGCGGAGACGAGCTTCAGGTCCACGCCGCGCTTCTTGAACTTCTTCCGCAAGCCCGGCCACGCTTCCTTCACGTCGGGCAGGTCCGCCTTGCTCATCGCGACCACCTGCGGCCGCTCGGCCAGCGCCGGGTCGAACTTCGCGAGCTCCGCGTTCAGCGCCTCGTAGTCCGCCAGCGGCTCGCGCCCCTCGCCGGGGTCGAGCGACACGAGGTGGAGCAGCACGCGCGTCCGCTCGACGTGCTTCAGGAAACGCACCCCGAGCCCCACGCCCTCGGCCGCGCCCGGGATGAGCCCCGGGATGTCGGCGAGGACGAAGCTCTTCTCGTCCGCCACCGCCACGACGCCGAGGTGAGGCACCAGCGTCGTGAACGGGTAGTCGGCGACCTTCGGCCGCGCGCGCGAGACGGCGCGGATGAACGTGCTCTTGCCGACGTTGGGGAAGCCGAGCAGCCCCACGTCGGCCATGAGCTTCAGCTCGAGGCGCACCTTGCGGTCCTCGCCGAGCTCCCCGGGGTCGGCCCGGCGCGGCGCGCGGTCGAACGGCGTCGCGAAGTGGATGTTCCCGCGGCCGCCGCGCCCTCCCTTGGCCACGACGACGCGCTTGTCGCCCGCGTCGACGTCGAAGAGCAGCTCGTTGGTCTCCGCGTCGTACCCCTGCGTCCCCACCGGCACGAGGATCTCCAGGTCCTCCCCCGCCTTGCCGTACTGGTCCTTCCCGCGGCCGTGCTCGCCCCGGCGGCCCTCGAGCTTCTTCTGCAGGGCCACGTCGAGCAGCGTCGTCTTGCCCTCGTCGGCGACGAAGACGACGTCCCCGCCCTTGCCGCCGTCACCCCCCGAGGGGCCGCCGAAGGGGATGTACCGCTCGCGGCGGAACGCGATGCAGCCGTTGCCGCCGTTGCCGGCCACGATCCTCACCACGCACGAGTCGACGAATTTCACGGCGACGCGGGATGTAGCACACCCGGGCGCGGCCGAAGGATCAGCGTCCCTCCGCCCACGCCCTCACTCGATGCAGTCGTTCCAGGCCTTCGCGGTGGGCGCCTTCACCGCGCAGTCGTACTCGGCGACGGTCACCTCGGTCTGGCACTGGTTCTTGACCTGCTGGACGTCGGAGTCGCTGAGCACGTCCATGGCGATCTTGCCCTTGAGGTGCGCGCGGTCCTCGGTCGACATGCGGGCCGCCGCCGGGTCCTCGGAGAGCTTGAGGTCGATGTACCGGTTGAGGAGGTGCTCGCACTGCGCGGCGGACGCCATCGGGCGCGACCTGCAGGCGACGAAGGCGGCGCCGAGGAGGGCGGCGAACAGAAGGGGGCCGGGGCGCGGCATGGGTCAGTAGGTCCCGATGACCACCGGCATGAAGTGGGTGACGTTCTTCTCGCCGACCGACGCGAACGAGAGCAGGGCCGCGGTCCGGCCCGCCGGCGCCTCCTTGACCTCGATCGTGAGGCTCATCGTGTCGCCGTTCTTGCCGGTGAACGTCGACGGCGTCACCGTGAGCACGTCCGTCCACGGCTGGGTGCAGCAGTCGCCCTCCACCGCGGTCACCGTCCATGCGTCCATGGGCGCGTCGCTGTAGAAGCCGACCTGCACCGTCGCGGTGGCGCCGGGCGCGATGCGCCATCCCTTCGTGGTGTACGGCCCGACGCTCGTCGTCCCGTCGGGGTTGTAGATCAGCGCCGTCACGCTCATGCTCTCCGTCCCGAGCGGGGTCACGCTGTTGTACGGACCGCTCGGCACCGGGGAGCAGGGGTCGTGCCCCGCCTTGGCGCCCGCGTTCGACCAGATGCGCGACAGCCAGTACGGCAGATCGCTCGGCCCCACGAAGTACCCCTCCTCGAAGAACTCGCACGCGTCGGCGACCTCCCACTGGTCGTCGTTCCACAGCGACCAGGCGAGGTCGTTCGCGGGGAAGCCGATCCAGCCATTGAACCCGTTGGGGTCGGTCACGCCCTCGACGATCTCGTGGGACGCGCTCTCGGTCGCCTCCTGGAGGAGCTGCGTGGGCCCGCCCTCGTAACAGCTCGTCAAGATGAGCGCCATGTAGACGGGGGTCTGCGTCGCGGTGCCATAGATCTCGGTGTGGTAGCCCCCGTAGACCTCGCAGGCGTTCGTGCCGTCGTCGGTGACCATGATGTTCGACGGCGCGTAGACGACGTAGAGCGTCTCGCTGTCGGCCTGGGGCCAGCCGCTCGTCGGATCGTCGGCCATCTGCTGCACCCACCCCTCGATGTCGCCGTCATCCCACGGCGAGGGAGGCGGGGTCGTCACGAGGACATGGTTCGCGGCGCCGCTCGTGGCCGACGTGATGCCGTACTCGGAGGTCACGCCCGTGAAGTACGCGGAGGTCACGATGGCGTCGTCGAAGGCCTGCCAGTTGGACGAGTACATGTCGCTCGTGAAGGTCACGGTGACGATCTTCGCCTTGTCGAGCACCCCGCCCTTGCCGTTCTCGACCTGCGCCACGGCCGGCGGGAAGGCCGGATAGGGCACCGCCGCCTCGGCCTCGCCGCCCGCGTCGCCGCTGCCTTCGCCGCCGTCACCGCCCTCGTCCGTCGCGCCGTCGGCCGCGTCGGCCGTCGGCGGGGACGACGCCGCCTTGGACGAGCTGCAGGCGACCAGCGAGCCGAGACCGAGGACGAGGCAAGCGACCGCGCCCGACGCCAGAAGGGACAGCTGCACGACGGGAGTCCTACCACGTGCTACTTGCGCGACCATGCCGTTCGCGACCGGTCCGGGCGGGGTTCGCATCCACTACGAGGTCCACGCGGAGCCCGGAGCGGGCGCCGCCGGACCGGCGGTGGTGCTCGTCCAGGGGCTCGGGCTCTCGTCGCGCTTCTGGTTCGACATGCCGGCGCGCCTGGCGGGCGGCCCGAAGCCACGCCGCGTCGTCGTCCTCGACAACCGCGGCGTCGGCCGGAGCGACAAGCCGCGGGGGCCCTACCGCATGGCGACGCTGGCCGACGACGTGGCGGCGGTCATCGAGGCCGCCGGCGTGGAGAGGGCCATCGTGGTCGGGATCTCGCTCGGCGGGATGATCGCGCAGCACGTGGCGCTGCGGCATCCGGACAAGGTCGCCGGTCTCGTGCTGCTCGCGACGACCGCCGGTCTCCCCTACGCCCGTCCGCCGACGATGCGCGCCCTGGCGACGCTCCTCGGCCTGCCGATCGCGGGACGGTTCCGCACCGCGCCCCAGGTGGGGCGCGCCCTGGCGCGCATGCTGCTCTCGGCGAAGGACGTCCCGCGGGCGCGCGAGCTCCTGTCGGAGTGGCCGGCGGCGATGCGCGCCGAGCCGATGCGGCCAGGGTCGTACTTCGCGCAGCTCGCCGCCGTCGCGACGCACTCCACCGGCTTTCGCCTGCGGCGCCTCGCGTGTCCGACGGTCGTGGTGACGGGGGACGAGGACATCCTCATCCCGCCGAAGAACAGCCGCATGCTCGCGAAGCTCGTCCCCGGCGCCCACCTCGAGGTGGTGCGCGAGTGCGGCCACGCGATCCCCGCGAGCGATCCCGGCTGCGTCGAGCGAGCCCTCGTGAAGCTCTCGGCGTGAAGAAGAAAACGGGAGAAACAGGGAGGGAAGGAGGAAAAGGAGGGGATCCGGGCCGACAAGCCCAACCATCTCCAACCTCCTTCTCTCCTCCTCTCCCTGTCCGCCTTCTCCTTCTTCGCGGACGAACCGAGGGCGCTACATGCTGAGCGCGCCGGTGCGCAGGAGATAGGCGAGCTTCGCCCTCTGCTCCGGCTCGAGCAGCTTGTGGATCTGGCCGAGCGCCTTCGCGACCGCCTCCTCCACGCGCTCGGTGCTCTTCACGCGGTCGCCGGTCACGCTCCTGGCCTTCGCCTCGTCGAACGACTCGCCGGCGATGACGTCGGCCAGCGCGGACGTCGTCCGCCGCTCGTCGACCGCGGCCTGCGCGCGCTCGGTCTTCAGCTCGGCGAGGATCGCGGCGAGCTCGGTGACCTGCGCGTCGTCGAGATCGAGCTTGTACGCCAGGAAGCGCAGCGGACGCCGGACGCCGAAGCTGCCGCCGCCGAGGTCGTCGCCGTCGCCGCCGTGGCCACCGTGGTGACCTCCGTGGCGATGGCCGCCGCCGTGCGAGCCGAAGCTCGCGCCCTCGTGGTGGGACTCGTGGGAATGGCCGCAGTGCGCGCCTCGGCGCGCGGCCCAGAATGCCATGGGATGCATTGTGTTTTGACCTTTCGGCCGGGGCTGATCGCTCCCGGCGGGTGACGCGTACGCGGGCAGAATTGCCTCGCGCACAGCGGGAATGTGGATCGCGCGAGGCGACTGTCAACCGCAAGGAGCGGATTACTCGCGTCCCTCGAAGAGCCCCGCGCCACCCTTGGGCTTCGTCCCCGCCGTCCCGGCCGGCGCGGCGGCGGCTCCCGGGGCGATCACCGTCGATGCGGGCTTCCCCCCGCCGGGACGACCCGCGATGGGCTTTCCCGACGCGACCTGGCCCGGTGCGGGCACCGCCGGCGCGGTCGAGGCGCTCGACGCGGGCGCAGCCGGCTGCGTTGCTTGCGCCGTCGACGCGGCCGGGGCCGCGCTCGAGACGGCGGGCGGCGCGACCACCGCGACCGGGGCCGTCACCGTCGCCCCGGCGGACGCCGATGCGGTCGCCGCGGACGGCGTCGGGTGCCACCGCAGGACGCCGAACACGATGGCCCCCGCGACGATCCCCCCCGCCGCG
>JBEKGQ010000112.1:0-14619 GCA_050012715.1 Polyangiaceae bacterium | reverse complement strand
CGGTCTGCTCACGCTGCTGCCTGCGCTCGGAGGCTGCTTCGGCTCGAGCTCGAACAACGGCGGAGGCTCGGACGGCGGACTGAGCTCCCTCGAGGCGAGCCTCCTCGACGTCACCGGTTCGTCGACGGTCACCATCACGTCGGGCTCCGTGCTCGACTTCGGCCTCGCCGAGTGCGGGGGGAAGGCGCCGGCCCCGACGACGTTCACGCTCCGCAACAGCGGGGCGACGGCGGTCCAGTACTCGCTGAGCCTCTCGTCGACCAGCGTGTTCCAGATCGCCAGCGGGGGCGCCGGCACCGTCGCCGCGGGCGCGACCGCGTCGGTCACCATCACGGCGACGGCGGTCGCGGCGTCCGCCACGGCGGGGCAGGTCGACCAGGCGACCCTCGGCGTCACGACGAGCGATCCGAGCCTGCCGACCGCGCAGGTCACGCTGAAGCGCACGGCCGAGGGCGCGACCCTGACGCTGTCGCCGGCGATGGCCGCGATGGGGGACGTGGCGGTCGGCTCGACCTCGCCGGCCCTCCCGCTCACCCTGACGAACACCGGCAACGAAGCGGCCTCCGTCACCATCAGCGCGCCCACGAGCCCGCTGTTCGGGGTGACCTGGACGGGGACCGCCGGTGCGCCGGTGTCCCTGGCGCCGAAGGCCTCGGTGCCGATGCTCGGCGCCACGTTCTCTCCGACCGCGACGGGGCCGGCGAGCGCGATGAGCGCCCTCGCCGTCACCGGCGCGGTCTGCGCGGGCTCGGTGACGTCGATCCCGATGACCGGCAACGGGACGATCGCCGTCGTCGACGTCACGCCGGGCATGCTCGATTTCCAGAGCGTCGACTGCGGCCAGAGCGGGACGCCCCAGACGGTGACCGTGTCGAACACCGGCACGGGACCCTTGACCTTCAACGCCGCGCTCCTGGCGGGCACCAGCTCGCCCTTCGCCGTCGCCCCCAAGACCGGAACCGTCGCCGCCGGCCAGAGCACCATCCTGACCGTCACGCCCGCGCCCATCCCGGCCGTCGCCTCGATCGCGCCCAACGCCTTCGGCGACACGCTCCAGATCACGACGAACGTCCCGGGGGACGGCAACCACGACGTGACCCTCACGGAGACGGCGCAAGGCGCGGTGCTGGCGCTCGACACGAGCACCATCTCGTTCGGCAACGTCAACCTCAACCAGACGTCGTCCTCACCGTTCAACATCACGAACAGCGGGACGGCCCCGGCCACCGTGACGCTCGGCGTGACGGGCGCGCCGCCGTACGGAGTCTCCCCCACGACGCCGACGACGCTGACGGTGGGAGGCTCGCCGCTGACCGGGGCCGCGACGCTGACGCCGACGACGCTCGGGATGCAGCCGCAAGGCTCGATCACGATCGCGACGGGCCCGACCGACGTCGTGTGCAGCGCGCCCCTCGGCCCCATCAGCCTCAATGGCACGGGCGCGACGGGCACGATGTCGCTCTCGACGACCGCGATCGACTTCCAGTCCGTACCGTGCCTGTCGACCGCTGCCCCGCAGACGTTCACGATCACGAACTCGGGCGCCGGCACGCTCACCTGGAGCGCGACGCTCGGCCTCGGCGCCTCGTCGCCCTACCAGCTGAGCCCCTCGAGCGGGACGATCGCCGCCGGGGCGATGCCGGTGACGGTGAAGGTCACGCCGGCGATGATCCCCTTCCCGTCCGCGCTCACCGCGAACCTCTACGGCGACACGATCACCGTCACCCCGGGAATGGGCGCGGCGCAGACGATCGCGGTCACGGAGTCGGCCGAGGGCGGCGTCCTCACGGTGACGCCTTCTCCCCTCCCCGCGTTCGCCAACCAGCAAGAGGGCCAGGCGTCCGCGGCGGCGACGCTGACGATCACCAACTCCGGGAACATGCCGGTGACCCTGACCACGACGATCGGCGGCACGAACGCCTCGTCGTTCTCGCTGACGACGCCCGGCCCGACGACGCTCGCCGCGAACGGCGGCAAGGTCTCGCCGGGGCCGAAGTTCGCGCCGCAGGCCACGGGCGCGCTGACCGGGCAGATCAACCTCGCCCTCGGACCGACGGACGCCGTCTGCCAGGTCATGCCGGGCCCCATCCCGCTCAGCGGCACTGGCGTCAACGGGGCGATCACGCTCGGCTCGAACGCGGTCTCGATCGCCGCCCAGCCATGCGGCTCCACGACCGCGCTGACCTCGACGCTGCTGCTGACGAACAACGGCACGGCGTCGCTCACGTGGAACGCCGCGGTGACGGCGGGGGGCTTCACCGTCGCCCCGAAGACCGGGACGCTCGCGGCGGGCGGCGGCAACGTGACGCTCACGGTGACGGGGCCCACGTTCACGGCGACGAACGGAAACATCACGCCGGTGACCGGCAACCTCCAGGTCACCACGAGCGCCTTCGGCGACACGGCGCACAACGTCGCCCTGTCGTCGACGCCGAGCGGCGCCATCCTCGCGTGGGGCGCGGGGCTCACCGGCTTCGCGTTCGGCGACGTGCAGGCGACGCCGGGGGGGACGAAGGGGAGGAACCTCCCGCTCAGCGTCACCAACTCCGGCAACGCGGCGGCGACCGTGGGCTTCGCGCTGGCGGGGACGTCGACGTTCACGTTCTCGCCGCAGAACTCGTCGGTCGCCGGACCCGGGACGCTGAGCGGCAACGCCACGTTCGACCCGACCACGAGCAGCGGTCAGTCGGACACGGTGAAGATCACGGTGCCGAACGGAACGACGCTGTGCGCGGGCCTACCCGCCGGGCTGTCGATCACGGGAACGGGAGCCCAGGGGACGTACACCAATTCGTCGACGGGCCTCGACTTCACCATGACGTGCAACGCGACCGCAGCCGCGCAGACGTTCACGATCAACAACACCCCGGATCCCGGCGCGGTGCCCTACGACTTCACCGCGACCGTCACCGCCGGCTGGACGGTGAGCCCGGCCTCGGGCACCGTGCAGCCGAGCACGCCCTTCACGATCACCGTCACGCCGCCGGCGCAGGGCCCGGCCAAGCCCGCCGGCTCGAACAACGCGACGGTCGCGATCACGACCGACATCCCCGGCGACGTCGTGCACGACCTGGCGGTGGACGGCACCATCACGGGGGACACGTTCACCTTCTTGAGCGCGACCGGTGCAGCCCAGCCGACGCTGTCCTGGGGCAGCCCGGAGGACGGAACGGGGCCCGAGACGACCTACCTCTCCGGCGTCGGCAATTCGACCACGGTGACCGGGGTGACCGTCCAGGTCACGGCGGGCACGAACAACCTCGCCGGGGCGACGCTCCTCATCAACGGCGCTGCCGCGTCGAGCTGGAAGGGGACCAGCGGAAGCAACACCGTCACGTACACTCTCGATCCGCCCACGAACTGTCCTTGCGGGGCGATCTTCACGTACACGGTGACGGTCCCGACGACCACGCCCGGGGTGTGCGGGGGCACGACGCAGACCCTGACGATCCTCGAGGGCAATAGCTGCTGAGGGCAGCTTTCGTGCCCTGAAGTGAGCTTTCTCGCCCGCCATCGCAACAGGGGGGCGCGAGGGGGCATCCAATCCTCACGCGGTCGACACGACGCATGTTACGGAAGCTCTCGTGCAAGCCTCCAGGGTGATCCAACGCAGCGGGCGAAGACGCCGCGGCTCCCGTTCGGGTCGCGTGTTCGTCCATGCGCTTTGTGTCTCGATGGCCGCGGTGCTGTCGAGCGGCATCGCCGGCGCCCAGGCGACGAGCGGCGTCGCGACGACGAAGGAGACGGCGTTCCACCCCCCGCCGGTGAGCGATCCGATGCTGGCGCCGCCGCCGGCTCCGCCCCGCGAGCTCAAGTCGTGGGACGAGGCGCTCGAGCTGCTCCGCGCCCACTCCCCGGACTACATCAGTAGCTACCAGAGCGTCGTTCGCGCCGAGGCCCAGTCGCGGATCGCGCTCGCCGCCGTGCTCCCGACGCTCAACGGGCAGGCGAGCTACACGCACGAGTTCTTCACCCTGACGTTCCCGTTCGGCGGGGCCGACGTCACGACGCCGCCGAAGGACCTGTTCTCGGCCGGGGCCTCGCTCAACTGGAACGTGCTCAACCCGCGGGCCATCTACGCCGTCGGCACGGCGAAGGAGAACGTTCGCGCCACGGCCCTCTCGTTCGAGGATCGGCGGCGCACGATCGCGCTGACGGTCGTGAACGCCATGCTCGCCACCCTCGCCGGGTCACGCGTCGCCGAGCTCAACCGGGTGGGCCTCCGCTCGGCGCTCGAACGGCTGGCGCTCACCCAGGCACGCCAGCAGTACGGGCAGGGCACGCTGCTCGACGTCGACCGTGCCGCCCAGGACGTGGCCGCCGCCCGCGCGCAGCTGATCAGCGGCGACGAGGCGCTCCGGCAATCGCGCGAGGCGCTCGGCGCCGCCCTCGGCTCGACGACGCCGATGGCGGCCCCCGGCGACCTCCGCCTCGACGAGTTCGACACCGCGGTGGCGCGCACGTGCCATCTCAACACCGACATCGAGCACCGGCCGGACATCGCCGCGGCGCGCCTTCGGGTGGAGCTCGCCGAGCGGGGCGTGCACGACGCGGAGCTCATGTTCTCGCCGTCGCTGTCGGTCAACTCGCAGGCCTCGGCCTCCACGGTCGCGGTCCTCGCTCCGCTCAACACGTGGGGGGTCCAGGCCGTCCTCAGCGTGCCGTTCTACGACGGCGGCGTCCGCTACGGCGCCATGAAGGACAACGCCGCCGCGCTGGAACAGGCGCGCCAAGCGCTCGTGACGGCGCGGGTCGGCGCCATCGTCTCGGCGACGCAGGCGGAGCGTTCGGTCGGAGTCTACGAGGCGTCACGCGTCGTGGCGCAGGAGCAGCGGGATCTCGCGGCGCGGGTCGACGAACGGACGCGCGAAGGGTATGCCCGCGGCACCGGGACGAGCCTCGACCTGGTCGTGTCCGCGCAGTCGCTGCGGCAAGCGGAGATCAACCTGGTGCTGCTCGAGGTACAGGTCGGCGAGGCGCGCGCGAACGCGGCCCTCGCAAACGCGGAGTGTGTCTATTGAAGGCCTCGAACTTGCGCCGCTCGCTGAACGCTGCCGCCGTCGTCCTCATGCTCGGCGGAGGGACGCTCACGGGCTGCGACGCCAAGAAGACCGCGACCCCGCCGCCACCGCCGACGGTGCTCGTGGCCCCGGTCGCGCGCCGCGACGTGTCGCTCTACATCGAGGCGGTCGCTAGCCTCGACGGGTACGTCAACGCGGACATCCGGGCCCGCGTGAAGGGCTACCTGAAGACGCAGAGCTACAAGGACGGCTCTCCGGTGAAGAACGGGCAGCTGCTCTTCACCATCGAGCCGGCCGACTACGCGGCGGCGGTCAGCGTGGCCCGCGCCAGCGTGACCCGCGCTCGCGTCCTCCAGGAGCACAACCGGGTGCAGCTCGAGCGCGACCAGGGCCTGATGAAGATCGGGATGCTGTCGCAGCAGGATCTCGACAACGCGACCGCGAACCTCGCGGACGCCGACGGGCAGCTCCAGGCCGCGAAGGCGCAGCTCGACCAGGCCACGCTGAATCTCTCGTACACGCAGGTCGCGTCGCCGCTCGACGGCGTCGCGGGCCTCGCGCTCGTGCGCGTCGGGAACCTCGTCGGGCAGGACGGGCCGACTCTCCTCACCACCGTGTCGCAGCTCGATCCCATCCGCGTGAACTTCCCGATGGCCGAGAGCGACTACCTTCGCTACCGGGATCGGCTCACCCACCTCGACCAGCACGATCTCGTCTGGGCACGGAAGCAGTTCACGAAGCTGGAGACGAGCGGCACGGCCGACGACGGCGACACCGGGGTCGAGCTCGTCCTCGCCGACGGCACCACCTACGCGCACCGCGGCGTGATCGTCGCCGCGAACCGGCAGATCGACTCCAGCACGGGCACGATCCAGATCCAGGCCCTCGTGCCCAACACCGACGGCGCCCTCCGGCCCGGCGCGTACGGGCAGGTGCGCATCAAGCGTCGCGACGCGGGGCACGACGTGCTCGTCGTCCCGGAGAAGGCGCTCGTCTCCGTGCAGGGCACCTATTCGGTCGGCGTCGTGGGGCCCGACAACAAGGTGCAGCTCCGCCGCGTCGACGTCGGGGCCAGCGTGCAGGGGATGCGGGTCGTCAACTCCGGGGTCGCCGAGGGCGACAAGATCGTGGTCGACGGGGTGCAGAGGATCTCCGACGGCGCGGTGGTCGATCCGAAGCCGGCCCCTCCCCCGTCCTCGGCGGCGTCCGGCTCCGCCGCACCCGCCGTCGCGCCGGTCGCGAGCGCAGCGGCCCCGGCCAAGAACTGAGAGAGAGAGAGAGAGAGAGAGAGGGGCGCCCCGCGTGTCCAACTTCTTCATCCGCCGCCCGATCGTCGCGATGGTCATCGCGATCCTGACCATCCTGCTCGGGGTCGTCTCGCTGCTCGGCCTGCCCATCGCGCAGTTCCCGCAGATCCTGCCGCCTCAGATCAACCTGACGACGACGTACACCGGCGCCGACGCGCTCACGATCGAGCAGTCGGTCGCGACGCCGATCGAGCAGCAGATGAACGGCGTCGATCGGTCGCTCTACATCCAGTCGACCAACGCGAACGACGGCTCGATGAACCAGGTGGTGACGTTCGACGTCGGCACCGACATCGACGTCGACAACGTCCTGGTGAACAACCGCTACTCGCAGGCGCAGCCGCTCCTGCCCGCGGACGTGAAGAACTTCGGCGTGACGATCAAGAAGTCGCTCGCCTTCCCGCTCATCGTCATCTCCCTCTACTCGCCCGACGGCCGCTACGACCCGACGTTCCTCGCCAACTACTCGCTCATCAACATCAACGACGCGCTCCTCCGCGTGAAGGGCGTCGGCGACATCCGGAACCTCGGCGCCGCCGACTACTCGATGCGGATGTGGCTGAAGCCCGATCTGCTGGCGCGCCTCGGCTTGACGGTGACCGACGTCCAGAACGCGCTCCGCCAGCAGAACGTCGTCAACCCGGCCGGGCAGCTCGGCGCCGAGCCGGCGCCGCCGGGGCAGCAGCTCACGTACACGGTGCGCGCGCAGGGGCGCCTCGTCGAGCCGGCCGAGTTCGGCGACGTCGTCATCCGGGAGAACCCGGACGGCTCGAGCGTCAAGGTGAAGGACATCGCGCGCATCGAGCTCGGCGCCCTGAACTACCAGCAGTACGGCACCTTCAACGGGCAGCCGGCGGCGGTCATCGCGGCCTTCCAGACGCCGGGGTCGAACGCCCTCGACGTCGCGGAGAACATCCGCAAGACCATGGCCGACCTGGAGAAGCGCTTCCCGGCCGGCATCGCATACAAGGTGTCGCTCGACACGACGGCGCCGGTGAAGGCCGGCATCCGCGAGATCGTCGAGACCCTGGTCGAGGCGGTCGGCCTCGTCGTGCTCGTCGTCTTCGTGTTCCTCCAGAGCTGGCGGGCGACGCTCATCCCGCTCTTGACCGTCCCGGTCTCGCTCGTCGGCGCGTTCGTGGTGTTCCCGCTCCTCGGCTTCTCGGTCAACACGCTGTCGCTCTTCGGGCTCGTGCTGGCGATCGGCCTCGTCGTCGACGACGCCATCGTCGTCGTCGAGGCGTGCGAGCACCACATCGAGGAGGGCATGGCGCCCCGTGCGGCGACCATCCGCGCCATGTCGGAGGTGCAGGGGCCGGTCGTCGCCATCGCGCTCATCCTCGCCGCGGTGTTCACGCCGGTGGCGTTCATGGGCGGCATCACGGGGCGCCTCTACCAGCAGTTCGCGCTGACGATTGCCATCTCGGTGCTCATCTCGGCGTTCAACGCGCTGACGCTCAGCCCCGCCCTCGCCGCCCTGCTCCTCCGTCCGCGCAACCGCACCCGCGGCGTCCTCGGCAAGGTGGGGGACGGGTTCAATCGCTGGTTCGGCCGCACCACCAACGGCTACATCTCGATCAACCGGCTGCTCGTCCGCAAGCTCGTCATCCCGCTCTTCCTGCTCGCCGGGGTGACGGCGGGGGCCGTCGTCCTCGGCGGCAAGCTCCCCTCGGGGTTCGTCCCGGACGAGGACCAGGGCTACGCGGTCATCGGCGTCCAGCTCCCCGACGGCGCGTCGCTGCAGCGCACGAAGGAGGTCTACGCGAAGGTCGACGCCATCCTCGCCAAGCAGCCCGGCATCCGGACCTACAACGGCATCGCGGGCTTCAGCTTCTTCACCCGCACCGCCGCGAGCTACACCGGCACCGGGTTCATCGGCCTCGCGCCGTGGGAGGAGCGGAAGACGCCGGAGACGCAGTCGGGCGCCATCCTCGCGAGCATCAACCGGCAGTTCGCGAGCATCCCCGAGGCGCGCGTTTTCGCGGTGGCCCCGCCGGCCATCCCCGGCATCAGCTCCGCGGGCGGGTTCAGCATGATGCTCCAGGACAAGTCCGGCGGCTCGTACGCCTTCCTCGCCCAGAACGTCGGCCGCTTCGTCGCCGAGGCGCAGAAGCGGCCAGAGCTCGCCGGGATTCGCCCGATCTTCTCGCCGTCGGTGCCGCAGCTCTTCGCCGACGTCGACAAGGACAAGGCGCTCAAAGAAGGCGTCCAGCTCGGGGAGATCTACAACGCGCTGCAGACCTTCCTCGGCGGGTCGTACGTGAACGACTTCACGGCGTTCGGCCGACAGTGGCGCGTCTTCCTGCAAGCCGAGCCGGCGTTCCGGAACTCGGCGGACGACGTCGGCAAGTTCTACGTCCGCAACGCGCGCGGCGACATGGTGCCGCTCTCGTCGTTCGTGCGCGTCCGCCAGACGTCGGGACCGGAGTACACGGTGCGCTTCAACCTGTTCCGCTCCGTCGAGATCCAGGGCATCCAGGCGCCGGGGTACAGCTCGGGGCAGGCGATCGCCGCGCTCGAGGACGTGGCGGCGAAGACGCTGCCGCCGGAGATGGGCTACTCGTGGAACGGGCTCTCGTACCAGGAGGTGGTCTCGGCCGGCGGCACGGGGAAGGTCATCGGGCTGTCGCTCGTCTTCGTCTTCCTCATCCTCGCCGCGCTCTACGAGAGCTGGTCGCTGCCGTTCAGCGTGCTCCTCAGCGTGCCGGTCGCCGTCCTGGGAGCGTTCACCGGGCTTCTTTCGCGGCACTTCGACAACAACATCTACGCGCAGATCGGGCTCGTGGTGCTCGTGGGGCTGACCGCGAAGAACGCCATCCTGATCGTCGAGTTCGCGAAGTCCCAGCTCGAGAGCGGGAAATCGCTCATCGACGCGGCGCTCGAGGGGGCCAAGCTCCGCCTGCGGCCGATCCTGATGACGTCGTTCGCGTTCATCTTCGGGTGCATCCCGCTGTGGGTCGCGACCGGCGCGGGCGCGGCGGCGCGACGAATGCTCGGCACGGCCGTCATCTCGGGAATGCTCGCGGCGACGCTCCTCGGCATCTTCTTCATCCCGGCGCTGTTCGTGGTGGTCGAGCGCATCGCCGGGGGCGGAAAGAAGAAGGCGGAAAAAGAGGAGGAAGCCGCGCCGGCGACGGAGCACACTGCGCCTTCGTGAGCCTTCGCCATACGGCGGCCTTCCCGCTCGCCTGCGTCGCCGCCGGATGCGCGGCGGCTCCTTCGCCGCCCCCCGACGCGACCCATCGCCCCGTCGCGGCCATCACCGGCATCATCAACTGTGGCTACCCCGAGGCGGTGGCGCGGCTCGGCCTCACCTGGACGACTCACTACCTGGCCGGCGACCCGGCCGGGTCGATGACGCTGCCGCGGGCGCGCGTCGAGATCGCCAATCGCTCCGCCGTCCCGCACATTCTCCACTTCGAACGCGGCGTCGAGTGCTCGATCGACCGCAAGTGCTCGCTCCTCCCCTGGAACGGCATCGACCGCACGCTCGGACCCGGCGAGCGCTTCGCCTTCGACGTCGACGCGCGCATGTCCTACGTGGACAGGGTCGAGGCCGAGGTGATCGTCGTGTCCGTCGAGGGAGACGTGGACGGGCAGAGGGCCTGCGTCGACGTCGGAGCGTGGCTGGCGCGCGCCGGCCCGGCGTAGTGAGCCGCCTACATGTAGCCGGCGAGCTCGGGCAACGCCGGAGGAAACTTTCGCCTCCGTAGAGCGTCTCATGAGGAAGCACTGACGCCTTCGCGCGCGTTCGTCTGCGGCCGTCTCCACGCCCGCGACGCGTGGCCGGAGGCGTCCATCAGCAGAGGAGGCATTGGCGATGAGCCCGAGCCACGCGGCGTGCATGGGTGTGGTCACTCTCGTTCTGGCTGGGACCGCCTGCGGCGGTGCGAGCAACGTCGCTCGAACCGCGGCGCCACCGGTGCCCGTATCCCCGCCGAAGGCGGCTGGCGCCATGTGCGCGAGGGTGCACCCCGGGGTCGGGGCGGTCTCCGCGGGCGCGGTGCGCGCCGGATCGACCGTGGCCCTGGCGACGCGCCACGGGAAGACGCTGGCCTACGCCGCCGACGAAGACGATGCCGCGGTGCACGTCGTCGACGTCGACGCCCGCAAGGAGCTCGGCGAAACGCCGCTCGACGGACGCCCGTCGCAGCTGATGTTCCTGCCGGACGGGCGGCTCGCCGTCCTCCTGCGCGACCGAGGGCGGATCGCCGTGATGGAGCCCGGCGTGCGGGTCGAGGAGCTGGAGATGCGCTGCACCGTGGAGGTGCCGACGGAGCCGGTGGCGCTCGCGCTGACGCCGGACGACGCGACACTGGTCGTCACGAGCGGCTGGGGGCGAGCCCTCACCGCGTTCGACGCGGGCAAGCTCACACGGTCGTACGAGGTGGCGCTCCCGCGGGAGCCCCGCTCGGTCGTCGTGACGGACGACGGGAGGTTCGCCTACGTGTCGCACGCCGTCGGCGCGCAGGCGACCCGCGTCACGCTGGCCGACAAGACGGTGACGCCGATCGCGCTGAAGGAGCGGGACCCCCGGTTCGACACCCAGGAACGCAGCATCCAGAGGCAAATCGACGACCACCTGAAGAAGGGCCAGAAAGTCCCGTCGAGCCTGACCGATCAGCTGGCGGATCTCGACCGGGACGCGCACCCTTCGTGCCAGGGGTTCGCGCTCGCAAAGTCCGTCGAACCGGGCGGGCGCATCCTGGCGCCGCAGGTCCTCGTCGACAACGGCGACGCCAAGGAGCGGGCGCCCGGGTACGGCAACGACGAGAGCGCGACGGAGGTCGGCGACGTCGCCGTCCTCGACGCCCTGACGGGAAAGCCCATCTCGGCCTCCCTCGAGCGGCCCGCCGAGAACAGCGGATGGGGAAGCGTGGACGCGCGCGAGATCCAGAAATCCGAGTGCCTGCTACCTCGCGCGGCAACGGTGGACCCGACGTCGAGGTCGCTCCTCGTGTCGTGCTACGGCATCGACCAGGTCATCGCCTACGACGCGCTCGCGGCGAGCCCGGCGCGCGCCGAGCGCCGGCGGTGGTCGGTGAGCGCAGGCCCGAGCGGCATCGCGGTCGACGCCGCGAAGAACCGCGCGGTCGTGTGGGCGCAGTTCGACCGGTCGCTGGACGTCCTCGACTTCGGCGACGGCCGCCTGGCCGACGACCAGGGTCGCCCGCCGTCGCGGGCGGAGCGCATCGCGATGGCGCCGAACCCGGCGCACACGCTGCCGGTCGCCACTTCGCTCGGGCGGCTCCTCTTTCACGCCGTCGGCGACGGCCGTATCTCCCGTGACGGGCGCGCGTGCGCGAGCTGCCACCCCGAGGGACGCGACGACTCGCTGGTGTGGGCGACCCCGGAAGGGCCGAGGCGGACGATCATGCTCGCCGGGCGCGTGAAGGGGACCGCACCCTACGCGTGGAACGGCACCGAGGACGACCTTCGCGTGCACCTCTCGACGACCTTCGATCGCCTCAACGGCGTGGGCGGCCTGAAGAGCGTCGAGCTCGAGGCCCTGACCGCGTACGTGGAGTCGCTCGCGCCTCCGGCCACGACGCCTCCGCCCCTGGACGCGCAGGCCCAGCGCGGCGCGGAGCTGTTCGCGTCGGCCGACGTCGGCTGCGCGGGATGCCACGCGGGCGCGCTCGGGACGGACAACCAGCGGCACGACGTGAAGAGCCGGGCCGACGCGGACAAGAGCGGCGCGTTCAACACGCCGTCCTTGCGCTTCGTGGGGGGCACGGGGCCGTACTTTCACGACGGCCGCTACAAGACGCTCCACGATCTGCTCACCGCGACCCGCGACGACATGGGCCACACCTCGCAGCTGTCGCCGCGTGACCTCGAGGCCATCGAGGCCTACCTGAGGACGCTGTGATGCGCCGGGGGATCCTCGTCGGCGCCGCGCTGCTGTCCGTGCTCGCGTGTCCCGCCGCTCGCGCCGAGACGCCACCGGTGGCGAAGACCGGAGCGATGCCGGCCTTCGCGACGCTCCCGGCGGGGCACGTCGCCGAGCTGCCGGCCACGGCGCCGCCCACGCGCATCCCGGCGAAGGAGAAGAGCCCCGGGTTCGTCACCGCGACGATGCCCGCGGACCAGGCGGCGCATCGTCGACGGCGGCAACGCCGAGGTCCTGAAGAACGCGCGAAGCGGCGAGGACGACGACGACGCTTCCCACGACTGGCCGTCGAGCTACTCGTCGATGCTCTCGTTCCAGTTCGAGACCGCCCCGTCTTCGCCGAAGTCCGTCGTCGTTCGCCCGAGGCGGCACATGCGAACCTCGAGCGGGGGCGAAGTGCACGTCGTGCACTCGGAGCGGTTCGCCGGCGAGGCGGACGGGCATGCCTCGCTCGAGATCGCCGACGCGTGGTTCGACGCCCGCACCCGAGGGGTGCGGCTGATCGGTCGCTCGACGCTGCCGCTGCTGCGCGTGTTCTCCGGTCCCAACGGCGTCGACCTCTACGCGGCGAGGGACGGCGAGGCGCTCGAGGTCGTCGTTCACGTGGCGGAGCACCCGTCGGACGACACGGCGCTCGCCGACGAGCTGCGCTCGCGCTTGAGGAACGTCTTCGTGACCCTCCCCGGCCAGGCCAGCGGCAATTCGGACTGCGGACACCTCCGCACCATTCTCCGCGCGCCCCGCGGCGTGGGGCAGATGGCGACCCTCCAGTCGACCGCGTTCCTTCCCCCGGTCGACGGCGACTCGGGCGAGGTGCCGGACGGCGAGTCGGACCAGGCCCGCGGGTCGCGGCTGTTCCAGGCGATGCGCCAGCGGCCCTACCAGCTGACGGTGAGCACGACGACGTCGAGCGCCGACCGGAGCCCCATCGTGAGCATCGCCCTCGGGTGGATCGGACGCGAGCGCGCCGGGGGATAGTCGCGCGAGGGTCAGCGCGAGCGCGCGGCCATGAGCAGGGTGCACGCCGCGCGCACGCGCACCGACGGATCGATGTCGGCGAGGAGCGGGGCCGCCCGCGCGGAGGCGTCGAGCGACGCCAGGGCGGTGGCCGCCGAGAGCCGGTCGAAGGGACGCTCCGAGGCGAGGTCCTGCTCGAGCCAGCCCTGGATGCGGTGGTCGCCGGCCGAAGCGAGCGCGAAGCGAGCTCGCTGGGCGTGCGAGGAGCCCGGTTGCGCGAAGGCCTCGAGGCGCTCGACCAGCCCGCCGCCCGCCGAGGGCGGCGCGACGAGGCGCGCCAGCGCGGCCACCCGGACGTCGTCGTCGTCCCCGTCGGCGGCGGCCCTCAACGCCGCCTGCACCTCGGGCCGATCGAGGGGCGCCTCGGCGATGGCCTGCTGCCGCGTCGCCGGAGCCCCTTGCTCGATGGCGCGGACGAGCTGCGCCAGCGCGGCCGCCCCCACGTCCCCACCGGCGTCCTTGTGCCGGAGGACCGCCGCCGCCGCCTCGACCGCTCCCGGGCCGTGCTCCGACGCGACGATGATGCGCAGCGCTTCCCGTCCGCCGGTGTTCCAGACGGCCGCCCCGGCCAGGGCGAGCGCGACGTCCTCGCGAAGCCCGTCGTCGCCCGTCGGCCAGAGATCGCGGAGCACCCCGGCGACCCGCTCATCGGGGAGCGCCAGCGTCGCGAGCGCGCGGACCGCCTCGGTGCGGACGATGGGCTCGGGGTCGACGCGCGCGGCCTCGCCCAGCGCCTCGAGGTCGGCGGGATCCGCGGCATCGCGAGCCGCCCGTGCCGCCTGGCGGCGGACGTGCGGATCGGGGTCGAGCAGCGCCTGCACGCGCGCCGCGCGGTCCTCCGCGCGCACGAGGCTCCGCGTCCCCGCCGCACGCCAGCGTGGATCGGGGTCGGCGAGGTAGACCCGCAGATCGTCGACCGCGAGCCCCCGCCCGTCGATGCGCGCGAGCGCCGCCTCGGCCCCCGCGTCGTCGTGCGTGCTCATGCGCGCCGCGAACGCACCGTCCAGCTCGTGGGCACACGACCACGCGTCGTGGACGCGGTCGACCGCATCCGGCCCGCTGGCACCACGGACGTCGCGGTCCGCGACCGCCTGCGCGAGCGCCGCCGCCTCGCGGTTCGAGAGGGTCGCCGACCTCTCGCGCTGCTCGACGGCGCTCTTCAGCCCGACCCGATCGCCGGTCTCGGCCGCGCGCATCGCCGGCGACGATTCGCACGCCGTCGCCCAGAGGACGAGGCCGGTGAGGCCCGCGAGCCCGAAGGGAAGACCGCGCTTCATCCTCGCTTCCTGAGTCTATAGTGCATGCTTCCCGGTTCGTGAACGTCGACCTCATCGTGAACCGCCGGGCGCGAGGCCTCGGCCCGCGCAGCGAGCTCCGCGAG
>JBEKGQ010000111.1:0-12802 GCA_050012715.1 Polyangiaceae bacterium | reverse complement strand
GCGCCATCGTGCCCCCGTCGACCGCGTCGACGGCGGACATGTCGAGGTCGAGGCGGTCACCCCGCTCCACCGCCTCGACGCTCTTCGAGACCTCGGTCCAGATGCCGGCCGCCTCGGGAAAGGTCAGACGCCCGCGCAGCGAGAGCGTGACGCTCCCGCTCTCCGCGCGCCGCTCGATCGCCGAATACGTCGCAGGCATTTCGCTCCGTATCCTCTAGAGGAACGACACTCCGAGGGTGATCGTGGGGTATCCCAGGCGCGCGACGAACGAGACGTTGTCTCCGACGTGGATCCGCGCCCCGATGGCGACCGTCGGAAGGACGCCGAAGTCCGAAGGCGGCGAGCACCCCGGGCCGTCGCCGGGCCCGCACCCGTTGAAGAAGCCCTTGTAGACGAAGATGCCGCCTTCACCGAAGACGCTGACCCGCCGCGCCACGAAGATGTTCCACTGCGCGACCGCCGGGAGCATGAGGTAGTTCGCTCCGCAGTCATTGCCGTAATAGCAATTGTCGTAATGCAAGAAATCCGCGCCGAAGCCGATCGCCAGGTTGTCCGGGACCTGCCCCAGATGGCCTGAGATCACCGGAATCGAGAGCCGCAGCCCCGCGCCCAGCCCGGTCGCGCCGTAGACGTCTCCCGCGCCGAACGCGACGTGCGGCTCGATCTCGATCGGATAGAGAGGGAGCTCGTCGCGCCGGGTCGGCGCCTCGCCGTCCGCCATCGCGGGAACCGCCGCGAAGAGAGCGGCCAGCGAGAGCGCGCCGAAGAGGCCACGACGAATGGAGCGTCTGAGAACGTTTGTCATGCGTGGACCTGGTGCAACGTGCGGGCCACCGTGGCCGGCGGCGAAGGCTGCCGTCAGGGCTTCGGCTGCCCCTCGCCCTCGATGTGGAACTCGACGCGTCGATTGTTCGCGCGACCTTCGTCGGTGTCGTTCGTGTCGATCGGCCGATCGAAGCCGAACCCCTGGGACGAGAGGTGCGAGCGGTCGATCCCGTGCTTGACCAGCCAGTCGACCACCGCCGCGGCGCGCGCGCCGCTGAGGCGTCGATTGAGCTCGACGGTTCCCCGGTTGTCGGTGTGACCTTCGACCCGGATCCGGGGGATCTCGGTGTGCTCGAGCATCACCTTCAGCACCGCGTCGAGGATCGTGTCGCTCGCGGGATCGATCGCCGCCAGACCGAACCGGAACTTGACCTGCTCGGCGATCTGGATCTGGTTGTCCCGCACGAAGGCGAGCGGGCAGCCGTTCTTGCGCGGGTCCTGGTTCGGGGGCCCTGGCTCGTCGGGGCACGCGTCGAGCGAGTCCGGGATGCCGTCGTGGTCCCGGTCCGGCGGACAGCCGTTCGTCTTCGGATCACTGGTCCGCACCCCCGGCACGTCGGGGCACGCGTCCTCCGTGTCGTAGACGCGGTCGCGGTCCCGATCCGAAGGGCAGCCGTTGGTCGCAGGGTCGTCGGTGCGGATGCCCGGGACGTCGGGGCACGCGTCCTCCGCGTCGACGATGCCGTCGTGGTCGCGATCCGGAGGGCAACCGTTCGTCTTCGGATCGTCGGTGCGGATGCCCGGGACGTCGGGGCACGCGTCGTCCGCGTCCGGGACGCCGTCGTGATCGCGATCGGGCGGGGTCACGTCCTCGACCACCGGCGGAGGAGCCGCGATCCCGGGCGCCCACTCGGCCGACAGCAGCCCGCGAAAGGCGGCCGTCCCCGCGGCGTGGGAGAGGCCCGGGCCCGCGCCCAGCCCGAACCGAAAGTCGCCGGCGGTGTAGTGAGCGCTCCCGAGGATCGCGAGCGGCGTCGTGCGATCCTGGAGGATCGCGGACCCCTGCGTGATGATCGTGCTGCCCGCCACCTCCGGGCCGATGAGCAGCTTCCGGTCGAAGCCCCGCAGCCCGAGGGCCAGCGCGAAGTCCGCCTCGCTCCCCATCGGATGTCCGGCGAAGGGCTGATTGTCCCCGCGGTACACGACGCCGAGCGAGCCCGCGTAGGCGAAGGCGCCGATGTCCCCGGCGATCGACACGTGCGGACCGATGCGGACCTGGCCATCGCCGAGGTAGGCGGCCTGGCTCCCGGTCGGAGCCCAGACGCGTCCGCCGAAGGCGAGCGTGAATGCGTCTCCGTAGTTGCCGAACAACCGGAGGTCGGCGGCCAGGCGGAGGTCACCCACCCCTGCGCTGCCGTCGTCGAGAATTCGCTGGCCGTTCACGAGGCCGCCGGTCGCGCTGACGGTCTGGCTGACCGCGACGGGAAGGGTCGCGCCGAGGCGCAGGCGATCGAAGAGGACGAGCGAGCCGCCGACGTGGAGGATGACCTGGTCGGTGACGAGGCTCTGGTTCTCGGTCCCGTCGGGGTTGAGGAGGACATACGGTTTGTACCCGTAGTCCGCGACCACGCCGAACGCGGGTCTCACCTTGCCCCGGAGGTCGAGCGTGTCGTTGGCGAACCACTCGCTCCCGGTCTCCGAAGGCTCGAACCGATCGAGCGCGAACCCGGGCGCGACCTGCGCCTGCGCCCCGGCGGACCACGCAGCGACCGCAGCCCCCGCGAGGGCGCGCAGTAGAACCGGGCGGCGCCTCACTGGCACGCCGCCGCGGTGATCGTGTTGCTCAGGAGCGTGACTCCCGCCGTGATTCCGAAGGCTCGACCCGGCGACAGGGTCGCGTTCGTCAGCAGGCTCGTTTGCGAGCTCGCGACGATGTTTCCGAGGAAGTGCGTGCCGCCGTTGATGGTCGCGGCGGTTCCGGTCGTCCAGAAGATGCGGCACGCCAGGGCCGGAGGGCCATTGATGACGACCGCCGTCGCGTTGTTCATGATCGTGAGCGCGGTCGCGACCTGGATGATCCACACCGCGTTGGGATCTCCCTTCGCGTCGAAGGTCAGGGTGGTCGACGCGATCTGACCGGCGGACGACGTGAAGCAGTAGACGCCCGGCGCGAGCGTCATCCCGCCGAGATCCATCCCGGTGAGGTGGTTCGCGGGGGGGCACGCCTGGCCCGTGAGCGACGTGTAGGCGGTTCCGAGATCGAGGACCGCCTGCGTCGCGACCGCGTTGTTCACGTCGGTCGTGCCCGAGGGCTGGAACGGGGGCCCGGTGAGGCCGGTGATGGACGGGCCCGTCGTCCCCACGTCTCCGATGAGGACCGTGCTGACGCCGCTGTTGGTCACCGTCGCGCCGCCGAGGACGACGAAGGGCGTCGCCGTGAAGAGCGACTGCATCAGCCCGCCCGTGCCCGAGTCGAACGGCCTCGCGTCCGCGTCGGCCTCCTCCGGGGCGTCCAGGGAGGAGTCCAGCGACGAGTCCAGCGACGAGTCTCTCGCGTCCAGCTCGGCATCCGGTGGGGCGTCGAGGGCCGCGTCGGCACTGACGGAACCCGCATCGCCATCCGGCGCTCCCGAGTCCGCGACCTCCCCATCCTTGGCGCCCGAGTCCGCGGCGCCCGAGTCCGCGACCTCCCCATCCTTGGCGCCCGAGTCCGCGGCGCCCGAGTCCGCGGTGCCCGAATCCGCGGCGCCCGAGTCCGTGGTGCCGGTCTCTGCCTCCGGTTGCGACGAGTCGACGGCCGTGGCGTCCGCATCCTGCGAACCGCCGTCGGGCATCGTGCCATCGGCCGCGTCCGTATCGGGCATGGCCCCGTCGGGCGCGTGCCCATCGGCGGCCGAGCCGTCCGCCTGGTCGACGACGTCGGACCCACCGCACGCCGCCGCGAGGACCATGGCCAAAGGGACTCCCGCCAGGATTGCCGCGTATCGCGGGAGACCAAGAACACGAGCCATGAGTATCTCCAGTCTGGATTCGCAAGCTCGCGCGACGCGCAGCTCGACGCGGCCCTTCGCAAGACTCCGGCCAGCGGCACGCGTCCTGCTCCCAGCGGTTTCCGATGAGCTCATCGAGCACGATCGATCATCCCGGCGTATCGCCGGCGGTGCCCGGGGACTCTCTCGCGCTGGACGGTGCCTTCTGGCGCCGGGTGGCGCAGTTCGGGGCGAGCCGCGGCCCGTCCTGGTTCGTCCGCTGGTCGCCGCCGCTCATCGGAGCCGTCATCGCGGTCGCGATGCCCGATCAACGGCGGCGCATCTCCGGCCAGCTGGCGCGGGCGCGCGGACGGGTGAGCAGGCTGCGCGACGCCGTCGACGTCGTCCGGACGTTCGCCAACTTCGCCTCCTGCATCACCGAGGTGCTCTCGACCGGCTCGAAGAACGAGCTGCGGCCGGAGGCGATGGTCCACTGCGGTCCTCGCGTCGACGACCTCCTCTCGACCACCGGCGGCGTCATCTTCGCGACCGCGCACACCGCCGGCTGGGAGAGCCTCGCCTCGCTGCTCGCGCGCAAGCACCGCAAGGAGGTGATGGTGGTGATGCAGCGCGAGCGCGACGCGAGCGCACGCGAGCTGCAGGACTCGATGCGTGAGCTCCCGGGCGGGGTGAAGATCGTGCACGTGGGCGAGGATCCGCTGGCCTCGCTACCCCTGATGCGGCATCTCCGGCGGGGCGGCGTCGTCGCGCTGCAGATCGACCGCGTCCCACGCGGAATGACCGCGCGCGCCGTCCGCCTGTTCGGAAAGAGCGCCTCCATCCCGGAGGGTCCGCTGCGTCTCGCGCAGCTGACCGGAGCGCCGATCGTGCCGGTCTTCTCGGCGCGCAGGGGTCACCGGCGGTACTCGGTGTACGTGAGCGAGCCCATACGCGTGGCTCGACGCGCGGAGCCGCACGCGCTCGACGTGGCGGCGCAGCACCTCGCCGACGACCTCGAGGCATTCGTCAGCGCCCATCCCACGCAGTGGTTCCCGTTCCACGACTGACGCCGGGACCGCAGGGACCAGGCACACACCGTGCACTCCGCGGGGGAACATCCGTCTCCGGAAAGGAACCGCCTCCGTGTCCATCATCGCCTGGATCATCCTCGGCCTCGTCGCGGGCTTCATCGCCAGCAGGATCGTGAATCACACGGGGCAGGGCGTGATCATCGACATCGTGCTCGGCATCGTCGGCGCCGTCGTGGGCGGCTTCGCGTTTCAGCTGTTCGGCGCCACCGGCGTCACCGGTCTCAACATCTGGAGCCTGCTCGTGGCCACCGCGGGTGCCGTCGTCGTCCTCGTCGTCAAGCACGCCGTGATGGGCCATCGCTGAATGCCACGGCCGGCCGCGCTTGCCGGCCGACCGACCGGCGTGGTCATCGGCCGAGGTGACCGGGGTCGCATGCCAAAATACCTGCGCATGTTGCGAAATATGGCGACCCAGGCGCGCGGGAGCGCCGATTCGGCGCGTCCCGGGGACGGCACGAGGTGTGCTCATGGAGGTGCCTGACCGCTCCGCTCTCATGCTCGTTTTTCCATCGAATTCGCCGTCCGTTCCCGGAACCACGCCTGAGGGACCCCTCGTGCTCATCGTCGAGGACGACGATGACACGCGCTTTCTGTACGCCGAGAGCCTGGTCCACCTCGGGTACCGCGCCGCGGGGGAAGACAGCGCCGCCCGCGGGATCGAGGCCGCCATCCGGCTCCGGCCCGACGTGATCCTCATGGATCTCTCGATGCCGGGCATGAGCGGCATCGACGCCATCCGCGAGCTCAAGGCCGACCCTCGCACCCGCGATTGCCTCATCGTCGTCGTGACCGGCTCGGGAATGAAGTGGTTCGCCGCCGCGCGCGACGCCGGCTGCGACGTCTTCTGCGGAAAGCCCTTCGATCCGTCGGCGATCGTTCACCTCCTGCCGCCGTGCCCGCCGTGCCCGCCGCGCGCCGAGTCGCCGGAGGTGACGCTGCCGCGCGACGTCGTGAAGCGCTGCAGCTGCGGCCGGGAGTACACGCGCGCCGAGTGGTCGACCCTCGCCCGGTGTGGCCGGATGCATCTCATCCGACGTCACCTCGTCATCGAGCTCCGCAACTGCAGCTGCGGCTCGACCATGGGCCTCTCGCTCGACGCCACCGGCGCCGACGACTCGAGCCCCGACGGCCTGCGCGGAGTCGCCGCGCCGCTCGACACGATCGTGGTCGTCGAGGGCGATCTCCACGTGCGGCGCCTCGTGCTTCACTTCATCGGCAGCGCCTACCTCGTCGAGTTCGTGGCCGACGGGTACGCGGCGCTCGACCGGGTCCGCAGGGCGCCGCCGGCGGCGCTCGTCGCGGAGATCATGATCCCACGCCTCGACGGGCTGGCGCTCTGCCGCCTCCTGAAGGGGGACGCGTCCACCGCGAAGGTCCCGGTGATGCTCTTCAGCGTGCTCGACGCCAGCGAGCGCGCCAAGCAAGCCGGCGCCGACGCGTTCATCGCCAAGCCGCTCGAGAAGCAGCTCTTCGTCTCGTCGCTGCTCGGGCTCGTCGAGAGGCCCGCATGATGACCCAGGCGCGCGTCAGCACCGGGAATACCGAGGCCGACGAGATCCTCGGCGGAGGCTTTCCGGCCAATTCGATCAACATCGTGATGGGGCAACCCGGCACGGGCAAGAGCATCTTCGCCGAGCAGCTCGTCTTCGAGAACGCCGGCGACGATCGCCCGATCGTGTACTTCACGACGCTGTCCGAGCCGCTCACCAAGATGGTGGGCTATCTGCAGCGGTTCGCCTTCTTCGACGAAGAGAAGCTCGGCAAGTCCGTCCTCTTCGAGGACATCGGCCCGCAGCTCGTCGAGGGCGGCATGGGGGCCCTGCTGAAGTGCGTGCAGCGCGCGATCGAGGGGTCGGCGCCGAAGATCATCGTCATCGACTCGTTCCGCGCGCTGCACGACCTGTCGTCCTCGCCGCTCGAGCTTCGCCGCATTCTCTACGAGCTCACCGGGCTGCTCACCGCGTTCCGGACCACCGTGTTCCTCATCGGGGAGTACACCGACGAGGACGCCCAGCGCCTGCCCGAGTTCGCGGTGGCCGACGGCATCGTCCAGCTCCGGCGAAATCCGCTGAGCACCCGGGACGAGCGGTTCATGCGCGTGCTCAAGCTGCGCGGCAGCGCCTACCTCGAGGGCCTGCACGCCTTTCGCATCGGCGCCGGCGGCCTGGAGATCTTCCCGCGCCTCGTCAGCCCCGACCGCCCGGAGAGCTACACGATCGTCGAGGAGCGCACCCCGACCGGCATCGACGGCCTCGATCCGCTCCTCGGGGGCGGGCTCTGGCGCGGCAGCACCACCGTGCTCGCCGGACCGACCGGCGCCGGGAAGACCACCGCCGGACTGCAGTTCGTCCTCGAGGGCGTGCGGCGGGGAGAGGCCTGCCTCTACGCCAACTTCCAGGAGAACCCGATGCAGCTCGCCCGCTCGCTGCGGTGCCTCGGGGCCGACGTCGAGGACGTGAAGCGGCGTGGTCTGCAGCTCATGTACGCCTCGCCGGTGGAGCTGCAGGTCGACCGCGTCATCGTGAGCCTGTTCCGTCACCTCCAGCGCGCCAACATCAAGCGGGTGGTCATTGACGCGGTGGGGGAGCTGGTCAACGCTGCCAGTGATCCGCAGCGCCTGCACGACTACCTCTATGCCCTCGTCCAGCATTTCACGGTCCGCGGAGTGACCAGCATGCTGATGTTCGAGCTCACCGGTGGCGGCCCGGACTCGTGGTTCGAGGCCAACAGCGCCAACGGTCGATTTTCCTATATGTGCGACAACATTCTCATCCTCTCGACGGCGTCGCGTCGACTCTCGATCATCAAGTCCCGCGCGACGGACCATGATCTCGGCAGTCACGAGATGGAGATCACCGCCCGAGGGCTGCGGGTCAAACCGCTCGCCCCGCCGCCGGCCGCCGTCGTGCCATGAGTGACCATGTCCCAATCCACGCCGCCGCCGCCGCCTCCGCCGCCTGACGGGTCCTCCGTCGAGGGCACGCTGCGGGACTTCATCCGGACCCACCGCGCCGAGATCCTCGCGCGGGCGCGCTCCCGGGTGCAAGGGCGAAATGCGCCCGCCGCCACCGAGACCGAGCTGACCCAGGCGCTGCCGTCGTTCCTCGACCAGCTCGGCGAGGCGCTCCGGAAGGCCTCCGCGAGCGAGGGGATGGACCACGCGGAGATCACGTCGACCGCCTCCGCCCACGGCGGGCAGCGCTTCCAGCAGGGCCTCTCGGTGGGCCAGGTCGTCCACGACTACGGGGACCTCTGTCAGGTCATCACCGGGCTCGCGGTCGAGCAGAAGGTCGCCCTGTCGGTCGACGATTTCCGGACGCTCAACCTGTGCCTCGACGACGCCATCGCCGGGGCCGTGACGTCGTTCACGCAGCACCGGGACCACGCGATCGCCGGCGAGGGCACCGAGCGGCTCGGCGTGCTGGCGCACGAGATGCGCAACGTGCTGGGCGCGGCGATCCTGTCGTTCGCGAGCATCAAGAAGGGCATCGTCGCGCCGGGCGGAAGCACGAGCGCGGTGCACGACCGGTGCTTGATGCGGATGCACGCGCTCATCGACCGCTCGCTCGCCGACGTGCGCCTCGACGCCGGGATGCAGAACCTCGAGGCGATCCCGGTCTGGGAGGTCCTGGAAGAGGCGGAGATCACCGGCTCGATGATCGCCCAGACGCGCGAGATAAGCTTCGTCGTGACGACCATCGCGCAGGACGTCCAGGTCGAGGCCGACCGGCAGATCCTGGCCGCGATGATCGCCAACCTGCTGCAGAACGCGTTCAAGTTCTCGCCCCGGGGCTCGACCGTGCACCTCCGGGCGACGTGCTCGGGCGACCGGGTACTCATCGACATCGAGGACCAGTGCGGCGGCCTGCCGCCCGGCAAGACGGAGAGCCTGCTTCGGCCGTTCAGCCAGCAAGGCGCGGATCGGACGGGACTCGGGCTGGGGCTCTCGATCTGCCTCAAGGCGGCCCGGGCCATCGCGGGCGAGCTTCGCATTCGCGACTTGCCGGGCATCGGCTGCGTCTTCGTCATCGATCTGCCCCGGCTCCGGCCCGGTGCGCCAGCGCGCGTCGTCGCGGGGTGATCGCGACGCGAGCGGGGGCTCGACAAAGCCGCGCCCGGATCCGGCAAGGCCGAATCCGGGCGTCTCTCGCCGGGAAGCTCTCCGGGGCTACTTCGGGGGCTGGACGACGATCTCCACCCGGCGGTTCTGCGCGCGCCCCTCGACCGACGTGTTGTCGGCGATGAAGTCGCCCGCGCCCTTGCCCTGCGCGGTGATGAGATCCGTCGGGATCCCCTTGCTCACCAGGTAGTCGCGCACCGACTGCGCACGGTTCTGCGACAGCGTCATGTTCATCCCGTCGGCCCCGACGTTGTCGGTGAACCCGTAGACGACGATGGGCAGCTCCTTGCCCTTGAGCACCTGGGCGATCTCCTCGAGCTTGGCCATCGCGCCCGGCTTGAGCTCGTACTTGGCGGTCTTGAAGAGCACCTCGCCCGGAAGCGTGATGACCATGCCGCGGGCGTCGTCCTTCACCGAGGCGATCCTCGCGATCGTGTCGCGCGCGTCCTTGAGCTTGGCCTCGAGCGCCGCGAGCTGAAGCCGCTGCGCCTCGGCGGTGGCTCGCTGCTGCTCGAGCTGCATCTGCGTCGCCCCGAGCGTCTGCGCCATGCCCGTGAGCTGACCCTGCGCCGACTTGAGCTGCTGGTTCTTCAGCGCCTCGATCTGGGCCATCGTCGCCTGCACGTCCTGCTGCGACTTCATCGTCGACGCGACCGCGTCCGCCAGGAGCGCCTTGCGATCGGCCACGATGGCGAGGTCCACCGTCGTGGGCTCGTCCGGCCCGTTCTCCCAGGCGCGCTCCGCCTTCTGCAGCGAGACCTCGGCCTCGTGCACGTCCGTCGGGTCGAGGCGGCCGGCGAGGCCTTCCTTGGCCTGGCTGTAGTCGGCCCGCGCGTCGAGGAGGCTCTTCGGCGGTACCCGGTCTCCGCCGCACGCCGTCACCCCGAACAGGGTGACCGGGACGGCCAGGACTGCGATGCGATTCCAATTCATGGTTCGATTCCTCTTGGTCTTGCGGGTGGCGGTCATCGGCCCTGGACCTTCGCCAGCTCGGCCTGCGCCTGGCGCGCTTGCCCGTCGGCCTCGGCTTGCTTGGCGAGGCTCAGCGCGAGGCGCGCCTCGGTGCGCGCGACCTCCGTCAGCGAGGCGGCTCGCTGGTTGTCGTTGCCGATGAGGGCCTTGGCTTTCTGCAAGTCCTCCTCGGCAAGCTGCAAGTGAAGCCTCGCGTCGGGCACGTTCGGTGCGCCTCCCGCCTGGGCTTGCCCCACGTCCCCTTGTGCGGCGGCCCACTCGTTGTTCGGCGGCGGGAAACTGGACGCGCACGCGGCGACGAGCGCGGCGGACGCGACCATGACAGCAACTACGGGCCTCTTCATCGGTGATTCCTCCTCATCAGGGTCGCGAACACGAGCACCTATCGTGCCGGCGACACGCGAGCGACGAAGCGACGACGAAGGGCGGCGATCAGAAGACGCCGACGGCGCCGACGCCGTAGCCGGTCCCGACCGTGGTCGGCGCGGCGCGGAAGGTGTCGCCGCCGATGAAGTACCAGTTGCGCGTGGTCTTCTCGGGCAGGAAGAGGCTCGTCACGATCCCGAGCGCGCCGATGCCTTGCCCGATGCCGCCGAGCACGAGGAGCGCCTTGTAGCCGCCCTCGTTCGCGTTGCACTTGCCGGGCGGCCCGCAATCACGGTTCGCATAGTCCATCCAGGGGCCGGCGACCGGGACGAGGAGGTTGTTCCGGTCGGCGTCGCGACCGCTCGTCGCGCCGTCGACGGCCGCCGCCAGGTAAGTGCCGCCGAAGAAGAGGAGGCTCGTCACGAGGAGGGGGCGATTGATCGGCGACTGCGTCGTCGTCTTCTCGGGGGCCGGCAGGTCCGGCGTGGGTTGCGCGCCCTTGCCGGAGATCTCGATGGTCGCGGCCGGTACGGGCGGCGGCGGCGTCGAGTCCCCGGGCGAGGTCGTCGTCGTGATCACCGCCGTCGTCGTGACCGGAGGCGGGGGCGGCGGATCCTGCGCCAGGGCGTTGCCCGCGGCGGCGAGGATGGCGATGGCGGTGAGTACCGTGGTGGTGGTTCGCATGGGTGGTTGTCCTTGGTGGGCTGTTGCCGGCGCGACTCCCCAGCGCGACCGGACGCCTAGCGACCTCCGCGCGCTCCCGCGCCATCCGGGCCGCGTCCCCGTCGCGAAATCGCGAGGACGCGGACAATCCACCCCGGTGTGCAAGTTCGTAACCCGGCGAGGAGGGGCCTACCGCCTGGACCTGGACGACGGCCCTCGCGTGAAGACTCCGCTGTGTTCTGGAGGTGGTGAGCCCGCCAGCGTGCCGGCCGTTTCGAGGAGCCGGCACCCGAGGCGCGCCAGTTCTTCGATGAGCTGGTCGCGCAGCCCCGCCGCGTCTCCGGTCCGCGAGAGACATTCGACCTCGTCGGCGAGCGCCCGGACGACGGCCGCGTGGGACCGAAGACGACCGAGGTGCTTCGCGGAGGTCCGCGGGTCGTCGGTGGATATCGAGGTCGCGAGCGAGAGAGTGACCGCTGGCATCGTCCGGCGCCTCAAGCAACGGCGGGGCCAGGGGTGTTCCGCTCGTCGGGGTCGCGAAACACGGGCAAATCGCGCTCACGTCGCGGCGCGGCCGCGCATCTTGCCGAGCCCCCATGGCATTGCGCCTATGCGATTGGCCAGGTTGGAAGGAGCCAACGGCGTCGCAGCGGCCGCGATCGGCTCAGTCCCTCGCGGCGCGCTGCCGGCGATAGAGTGTCGAGAGGTCGACGCCCAGGATCTCGGCCGCGCGCACCTTGTTCCCGCCCGTCTCGGCGAGCACCCAGTCCACGTAGGTGCGGCCCAACCGTCGGAGCGTCCAAGGCGCGTCCGCCGGGACCGGCCACCCCGACGTAGTCGGCAGGGCCCGGGCCGCGGCCGCTGCTTCGAGATGCTGGCCGTCGATCATCTCGTCGACGCCGAACACGACGGCGCGCTCGATGTAGCTCGCGAGCTCGCGTACGTTGCCCGGCCACGGCCATCGACTCAGCGCCTCGAGCGCGTCCCGCGCGATGCCGCGCACGGGCGACCGGGGGGTGCGCAGGCGCGCTTCCCCGAGGAAGTGCTCGGCGAGCGCGGGGATGTCCTCACGGCGATCGCGCAGAGGTGGCACGAGCACCGAGAGGACGTTGAGGCGAAAATACAGGTCTTCGCGGAAGCGGCCTTCCTGGACGAGCCGCGGAAGGTCACGGTGGGTCGACGCGATGACGCGCACGTCGACGTGGTGGAGGCGGTCGCTGCCCACCGGGCGGATCTCACCGGACTGGAGGATCCTCAGCAGCTTCGCCTGAAGCCCAAAGGACATGTCGCCGATCTCGTCGAGCAGGAGCGTGCCGCCGTCGGCTTCGGTGAACAGGCCCTTGCGCGCCTGGACCGCCCCGGTGAAACCGCCCCGGACGTGCCCGAAGAGCTCGGCCTCCACCAGCTCGTTCGGGATGGCGGAGGTGTTCACGGCGACGAACGGCCGGTCACGCCGATCGCTTCGAGCGTGAATGGCGCGCGCGACGAGCTCTTTGCCCACTCCGGTCTCGCCGACGACCAGCACGGAAGCGCTCGATCGGGCGACGAAGTCGATGGTGCTCCGCAGAGCGCACATGGCGGCCCCGGAGCCGACGAGCTCCGGGTCTCCGACGCGGGAAACCGGTGCCGCGATCCTCGTGCTCGCGCTGGGCTTGCGTCGACCGTCGAGGGCCTCGGTGACGATGGCCCGGAGACGGTTCGCGTCGCACGGCTTGACGACGTACTGAAAGGCCCCCCGCTTGATGGCATCCACCGCCTGCTGGACGCCCCCCGCGCCGGTGATGACGATGAACGGCAGCGCCGGGTGGGTCCGACGGACGCGGTCGAGGAGCTCGAGCCCGCTCATGCCTTCCATG
>JBEKGQ010000110.1:0-12948 GCA_050012715.1 Polyangiaceae bacterium | reverse complement strand
AGCCGTTCCACACGTCGGCGAACCTTCTTCTCACGTCGGCGAACATGGTTCTCTGCGCGTCGAACACGGTTTCGACGCGCAGAAGAGCGGTCCTCTGCGCGAGAGGAGCGACTTCCTCCGCGAGAGGACCGCTCTTCTCGACCAGAAGAGCGCTTCCCTGCGCGGCGAAACCGCTTCTCTCCGCCCGAGCACCGCTTCTGTCGCGCGGAGATCGAGCTCCCTCGCCCGGAGATCGGCCTTCCTCGCGCGTCGATCCAGTCTCCTCGCCCGGGGATCTGGCTTTCTCGCGCGTCGATCCGGTCTCCTCGGCGGCAAACTCGCTTCCTCGCCCCAGGGACCCGGTTTTCTCACGCAGATGCCCGCCGGGATCGGGATCGGTGTCGGTCGGTCTCAGTTCCTACCGGCACCCCACGTCCACCCCGATCGCCTCGCGCAGCTCGCTGTACTCGTCGCTCACCGCGAACTGGATCAGCTCCCCGCGCCACTCCCCGGGCGCCAGGTCGCTCGGTGACCTGGGCTCCCGCTGGATCCCGCGCCACGCGAGCTCCACGTCGCCCGTGAGCAGCAGCGCCGCTCGCGCGATCGTCAAGTCGGCCTGCTGGTGCCACCGTCGAATGTCCGCCCGCGATTCCGTACCGACGATCGCCGAGACCGCCTCGCGCAGCCCCTCCATCTCGTGCGGGTCCAGCGTCCGCGCGATCGCCGCGTCGTCCGGGTCATTGGGCGGCGCGCCGCGCGTCGCGATCGCCACCCGGAGCGCGGCCTTCATGAGCGCCTTCAGCTCGGTCAGCGTCGGGAACAGCGCGTGCGCCACGAGCTCGGGGCGAAGCTCGGCCAGCCGCCGTCCCACGAGGAACACCAGCAGCTCCGCCGGCACCGCCGCCGCGGCCGGGAGCGACACGAAGAGCGCCGGCGTCGGCGTAGGCGCCACGGCGAACGGCACCGCGAGCTGCGGCCGCGCGAGCAGGAGCGGCGGCGCGACGCCGAGGATCTCCGCCCCATCGCGGATCACCTGCACCAGCCGAGCCGCCAGCGGCGAATCCCCCTCCTTCACCTGCGCCCCGAGCCACTTGATCCGCGCCTTCTCCGGCACGCGCGCCATGCGGGCTCGCACGACCGCCGGCACCAGGTACCGGAAGATGGCCGTCAGCCGCTCGTCGACCCCCGGCGCCATGACGTGCGACGGCCACGCGAGCGCCGCCAGCGTCCCGGGCACGCTCGCCAGGTCGACCGGCGGAAAGTCGTCCACGAACTTCCGCTGGCCCTCGTCGGCCTCGCCGAGATGGACGAGCGCGTTGGCCGCGCACCACGCCCGGTCGTTCGCCCCGTGCCGCAAGAACAGCTCGTAGAGCTCGCGCAGCGTCGACGGTCGCGTGGGGTCCGCCTTCAGCGAGGTGCGCATCTCGGCGATGGCCACGTCGGGTTGACCGGACAGCACCAGCAGCTCCACGACGATGCGGCGGGTCTCGTCGTCCTCCGGCGCGAGGCTCGCCGCGCGACGGAACGTCTCGAGCGCGCGCGGCATCTCGTAGAGTCGATCGCGGTACACGAGCCCGAGCTGGTGGTGGAGCGCGTGCTCGACCTTCTTGTCGCCGCTTTGCCCGGCGTGCCCGAGGCGCGCGATCATGCGCCGGTACGCGATTTCGAGCTGCTTCCAGTCGCGACGGTCCGTCCACAGGCGCACGACGCGCTCGAAGGCGTCGAGGCGCGACGGGTCGAGATCGAGCACCTCTTCGTAGAGACCCGCCGCGCGCCGGAGATCGCCCACCTTCTCGCGGACGACCCCCGCCGCGGCGTACACGTGCTTCGCGCGCCGGGCCGGCTCCTTCTCCAGGCCGCCGAGGACGTGAAGCGCCTCGACGAGCTTCTCCCACTCGCCGAGGGTCCCCCAGAGCGCCACGAGCCGGTGGAGCACCGCCGCGTCGCGCGGGTCGCGCTCGAGGGCCTCCTCGAGCACCGCGACCGCGCGCACCGGGATGTTCGCGTGCTTCTCCCAGAGGTCGGCGGCGGCGAGGAACCGCGTCTGGCGCTCCTTCGCGTCCTCGGTCACCCGCGCCAGGCGGTGCGCGCAGTTCGCGGCCCGTCCCCAGTCGCGGCGCTCGGTGAAGACCCGGGTCAGCGCGGTGAGGGCGTCCACGTTGGCGCCGTCGTGCGAGAGCGCGAGGCACAGGAGCTCGACGCCGCCGTGAGGATCGCCGGTCGTCAGGCGGACCTCGCCGAGGCGCACGAGCGACTCCGGCGACAGATCCATCGCTTCCCTCGCGACCCGGTCCGCGACCGACGCCACGCGCTCCCGCAGCGGCTCGCGATCGCGGAGCTGGAAGCACACGTGAAGGACGTCGCTCTGCGACGCCGCGTCAGCGGGCGCGAGATCGTACGCGGCGGTGGCCGCCAGCAGCGCGCGCTCGCCGTTCCCGAGCGCCAGCGCGATCCTCGTGGAGAGCCGCAAGAGCTTCAGGAGCAGCTTCGGGTCGGCGTCGCGCGTCGCAGCCGCGACGAGCACGTCGCAGGCCCGCTGCGCGTCGTCCCACTTCTCGCGCCGCGACCAGTCCTCGAGCACCGCGCGGGCCGCGGGCTCGTTGGTCGGATCGGTCTCGAAGGCGTACTCGAACGTCGCCAGCGCGCCGCGCGCGTCGCCGAGCGAGACGCGCATCTTCGCGAGCTCCACGAGGAGCTGCGCCTTCAGGCGCGCCGAGTCGGTGTGCTCCGCGCGGCGCTCGAGGCAGAACGTCGCGTACATCATGTCGCGTTCGCGCACCGCGAGCTTCTGGAGCTGTTCCCACGCGACCGGGCTGCGCGGGTCCATCTCGACCGCGCGCTCGAAGTGGATGCGCGCGCAGGACGGGTCGCACCCCTCGGGGGCGAGCATCTCGCCGACCGCGATGTGGATGCGCGCCTTCTCCTTCGGGTCGTCGGTGAGGTCCGCGAGCCTCGCCCGGTACGCCGCCGCGGCGATGATGTCCCCCTGCTTCTCGCAGAGCCTCCCGAGCTGCTGGATGGCCATCACGTGCGACGTGTCGAGCTCGTAGAGACGCCGCCACGCCGCCAGCGCCAGCTCGAGGCTCTCCTGCTTGGCCTCGCGCACCTCGGCGAGCCGCACGAGGGCGGCGATGGCGTGCTTCGTCTCGCGCGACGACGCGGCGCGCTTCTCGAGCGCCGCCGCGAGCTTGTCCCACTCGCGCGTCGCCTGCCAGCATCGCTCGAGGCCGTCGAGGGCGCGGACGCTCTCGGCGTCGAGCTCGAGCGCCAGCTCGTACTTGGGGAGCGCGTCGCGGGGCCGCACGAAGCGCTGCTCGAGGAGCTCGCCGAGGCGGAGCAGCGCGCCCACCCGCTCCGCGTCCGTCGTCGCCGCGTCCACCTGCTGATCGAGCACCGCCGCGAGGCGCGGGTACTGCTCGCCCGTCCGGCAGATGCGCTCGAGGCCGCACAGCGCGGGCATCGCGCGTGGATCGATCGCCAGCGCCTTCTCGTAGCAATCCGCGGCGCGCCTCGCGTTGGGGAGCCTCTCTTCGTACAGCTCGCCGAGCGCGATGTGGATGGCGCGGCGGTCCTCGTCGCGCTGCGTGCGCGCGAGGGCCCGCTCGAGCGCCTCGCGCTGCGCGTCCCAGGCGCCGACGTCGGCGTAGTGGTGGGCGAGCCGCTCGTGCACGAGCGGGTGTGCGGGATCGTAGGAGCGCATCGCCGCGAGGTGCCGCTCGGCGATCTCGGGGTCGTTCATGTCGCCGCGCGCCCATCGCACGATGCGCTCGGTGAGCTTCGCCTTCCGCGGGTTCTCCGCGAGCACCGCGATCTTCTGCGCGATCGCCTCGACGAGGGCCTTCCACCCGCCGTCGCGCGACACCGCGATGTCCTCGAGGTGCGCGGCGGCGTCCTCGTCGTTCGGGTCGATCGCCAGGGCCTCGACGAGCGCGTCGCGCGCCGCGGTCGCGTCGCCGAGCTCCTGCCACAGCACCTCGCCGAGGCGCTTGAAGAGCTCCACCTTCTCGCGGTCGTCGACCGCCTCGATGCGCCCGAAGTAGAGGTCGACGAGCTCGTCCCATTGCTCGTGCTGGCAGTACTGCTTCTCCAGCGCGTCGCGGACCGCGTCGGCCTTCAGCTCGACGCGCTTGCGCGGCCCCGTCCGTCGCCGCACGTGCCGGGGGGCTTCCTCCTGCTGGACGGTGTCGTCCGGGCCGATCTTCTTCACCCCCGACGAGCCCGACGACAGGTCTTGTGAATCACGAGACGCGGCCTCCCGAAGGTCGGCCAGTGAGCCTGAATCATTCTGCTCCGCCCGTGGGCAATCGACGTCCCAGGAGGGGATCTCGGATCCCTCCATTTCAGTGGTGTCGTCTGCCCGAAGTGCCCGCAGATTCATCGGTGTCGCTCCCGGAGGCCTCGCCCGCGTCCGGTACTGCGAGCCTCGTGCCCGCATTGATCACCGATGATCGTAAGTCGATGTCAGGCGACCGAGTACGTGGTGCTCCGCTTCTCGCCGTGCTTGCGGACCTTGCCGGCAGCGCGGAGCTCCCGGAGGGGCACGGCGAGCACGTCCGGCGCCACGCCGAGCTGCGTCGACAGGTCGCGCACGCCAATGGGGCGGCCGGACGACTTGAGGGCTCCCACGACGCGCTCTCCCAGCTCGGCCCGGGTCGCGGCGTTCTGCCGTCCCGATCGACCCGCCGAGGCCGGTCGCCCCGGGCCACGCCCCTCCCGCGGTCGGGCTGGCACCTGAGCCATGACCGGGCCGCCGGAGAGCTGAGCGACCTCGGCGAACGACGCGTTCCGGAGGGCGTCGACGAGCTTGGCGACGAATTCCTGGGTGAGGGCGGTCAGCTGGGCCTCGAGCGTAGGCATGGCCTCTCCCATACACGCCTCAAATGCTCGCGTCAGCATCGCCTTGACGGACGAGGCGCCCCCGCCTAGAAGCTGTCTTGACAACCCTCACGTGCACGTAAGACTGATACGTGAGAGTCCGAGCATGATCCGCCTTCCCCTCCATCGCCCCACCGAAGACCTGATGCAGATCGGGGACTTGGCCCGTGAAGCGGGGAAGACGGTTCGCGCCATCCACCTCTACGAGGAGCTCGGGCTCCTCACCCCGGCCTCGCGGTCGAAGGGGGGCTTCCGTCTCTACGGCACCGAGGCGCTCACCCGCATCCGGTGGATCGCGAAGCTCCAGGAGATGGGGTTCAGCCTGGGGGACATCCAGACGATCGTCCGCGAGGGAGCCGGCGCACGCGGCGCGCCGGACGCCATGAAGCGGATGCGCGAGGTCTACGCCCGCCAGCTCGAACGGACGCGCGAGCAGCGGCGCCGGCTCGAGGCCCTCGAGCACGAGCTCTCCGCCAGCCTGGAGTACCTCGACACCTGCGACGTCTGCGATCCCGAGCGCCTCGTCTCGGCGTGCGAGTGCTGCGATCTGCACGACAAGGAAACCGACGTGCCCGAGCTGGTGCTCGGGTACCGCGCGCACTGAAGGAAGCTAGCGATCATGGCCCTCAAGCTCCCCATCTTCATGGACAACCACTCGACGACGCCGGTCGACCCGCGCGTCCTCGAGGAGATGATCCCGTACTTCACGACGAAGTTCGGCAACGCCGCGAGCCGGAGCCACGCGTTCGGCTGGGAGGCGGAGGAGGCGGTCGAGATCGGGCGCGAGCGCATCGCGCGCGTCATCGGCGCCAAGGACAGCAAGGAGATCGTGCTGACGAGCGGCGCGACCGAGAGCGACAACCTCGCGCTCAAGGGCGTGGCCGAGTTCTACCGCGAGAAGGGCAACCACCTCATCACGACGGTGACCGAGCACAAGGCCATCCTCGATACGTGCAAGCGCCTCGAGAAGGACGGCTTCGAGGTCACCTACCTCGGCGTCGACAAGGTCGGGCGCGTCGATCCGGACGACGTGAAGAAGGCCATCACCGACAAGACGATCCTCGTCAGCGTGATGCTCGCCAACAACGAGATCGGCACGGTGCAGCCGCTCGAGGAGATCGGCAAGATCACCCGCGAGCGCGGCGTCCTCTTCCACTCGGACGCGGTGCAGGGCATCGGCAAGGTCGACTTCGACGTGCAGAAGATGAACCTCGATCTCGTGTCGCTCACCGCGCACAAGATCTACGGCCCCAAGGGCGTCGGCGCGCTCTACGTCCGGCGCAGCAAGCCGCGCGTCCGCCTCGTCGCGCAGATGGACGGCGGCGGGCACGAGCGCGGGATGCGCTCGGGGACGCTCGCGGTGCCGCTCATCGTCGGCTTCGGCAAGGCGTGCGACATCATGATGCACGAGGGCAAGCAGGAGGCGGCGAAGCTCACCGCCCTGCGCGAGCGGCTCCGGGCCCGCGTCTTCGGCCAGCTCGACGAGGTGTACGTCAACGGCTCGATGGAGCACCGCCTCCCGGGCAACATGAACATCAGCTTCAACTTCGTCGAAGGCGAGGGGCTGATGATGGGCATCAAGGACGTGGCGGTGAGCTCCGGCTCGGCCTGCACGTCGTCGAGCCTCGAGCCGAGCTACGTCCTCCGCGCGCTCGGCGTGGGCGACGAGCTGGCGCACTCGAGCATCCGGTTCGGGCTCGGCCGGTTCAACACCGAGGAAGAGGTCGACTACGTCGCCGATCTCGTCTGCGGCAAGGTCAAGGAGCTGCGCGACATGTCGCCGCTCTGGGAAATGCACCGCGAAGGCATCGATCTGGCGAGCGTCGCCTGGGTCGCTCACTAGAAAGAGGAACGAGTCATGGCCTACAGCACCAAAGTCATCGAGCACTACGAGAACCCCAAGAACGTCGGCACCCTCGACAAGGCGGATCCGCACGTCGGGACGGGCCTCGTCGGCGCGCCCGCCTGCGGCGACGTCATGCGCCTTCAGATCAAGGTGAACGACGACGGGGTCATCGAGGACGCGAAGTTCAAGACGTTCGGCTGCGGCTCGGCCATCGCCAGCTCGTCGCTCGCCACCGAGTGGATCAAGGGCAAGACGGTCGACGAGGCGGAGGCGATCAAGAACTCGCAGATCGTCGAGGAGCTGAACCTCCCGCCGGTGAAGATCCACTGCTCGGTCCTCGCCGAGGACGCGATCAAGAGCGCCATCGCCGACTACCGCAAGAAGCAGTCGGACCGGCGCGCCACCAAGTAGGTCCCGGTCATGGATGCCAGCATCTCCGTCACCCCCAAGGCCGTCGAGGCCATCCTCCGCCAGATGAAGAAGCGCGGGACGATGGACGCCTCGCTGCGCCTCGGCATCCGCGGCGGCGGGTGCTCGGGGTTCTCCTACGTCATCGAGTTCCACGACGGGGCGCCGCGCGCCCGCGACCGCGTCTTCGACTACACCGCGAACGACGGGACGCCGGTCCGCGTCGTCGTCGACCCCAAGAGCCTCCTCTACCTCGGCGGCACCGAGCTCGAGTGGGAGCAGACGCTGATGCAGCAGGGGTTCAAGTTCAAGAACCCGAACGAGAAGACCGGGTGCGGCTGCGGTCACTCGTTCTCGGTGTGATCGTGGACCCCTTCGCGACCCTGGGCTTGCCTCGCCGCTTCGAGCTGGACCTCGCGGCGGTCGAGAAGACGCACCGCGAGCTGTCGCGCGCCCTTCACCCGGACAAGTTCGTGAACGCGGGGGCGAGCGAGCGGCGCGCGGCGCTGTCGAAGGCGGTCGAGGTCAACGAGGCGTGGCGCGTCGTGCGCGATCCCATCCGCCGGGCCCAGGCGCTGCTCGAGCTGAGCGGCGTGGCGGTCGGCGAGGAGCGCGCCGGCGCGTCGGATCCGGAGTTCCTGATGGAGATGCTCGAGCAGCGCGAGGCGCTGGCCGAGGCGAAGCAGGCGAAGGACCTGGCGCGCGTGCACGCGATGGCCGAGGTCATCGAGGCGCGGTCCCGCGCCGTCGAGCAGGCGCTCGGCGAAGGGTTCGCGCGCGGCGAGGCGGCGTCGCTCGTCGGCAAGCTCGGTGAGCTCCGTTTCTACCGGCGCTTCCTCGACGAGGTGAGCGCCATCGAGGACGAGCTCGCGGCCTGACGCGACCGACGACGCGTCGAGAAACCAACCATGGCCCTCTTCGAGATCTTCGACCCCAAGGCACCGGCCCGCCCGATCGGCATCGATCTCGGGACCACGAACTCGCTCGTCGCCTACGTGAGCAACGAGCGACCGGTCGCCATCTCCGACTGTGACCTCGAGGTGCTCGTGCCGAGCGCGGTCACTTACCTCGATCACGGCGAGGTCGTCGTGGGCCGTCGGGCCATGCGCCTCGCCGCCGAGCACCCGCGCGACACCATCGTCAGCGTGAAGCGCTTCATGGGCCGCGGGGCGAACGATCCGGAGACGCGGCGGCTCGGCCCGTACGAGTTCGTCGACGCCGCCGAGGGGGAGCCCAACACGGTTCGCTTCAAGGTCGACGGCGGACGCATCGTCACTCCGGTCGAGGTCAGCGCGGAGATCCTGCGGTCGCTCAAGGAGCAGGCGGAGGACGAGCTCCGCCAGGTGGGCGGCGCGGTCATCACCGTGCCGGCGTACTTCGACGACGCGCAGCGGCAGGCCACGAAGGACGCGGCGCGCCTCGCCGGGCTCGAGGTGCTGCGCCTCATCAACGAGCCGACCGCGGCGGCCCTCGCCTACGGGCTCGAGAAGAAGCAGAACGGCACCTTCGCGGTGTACGACCTCGGCGGGGGCACGTTCGACGTCACGGTGCTCGTGCTCGACGACGGCGTCTTCCAGGTGCGCTCGACCGGTGGCGACAGCGCCCTCGGGGGCGACGACATGGACCGCGCCATCGCCCACGAGCTCCTCGCCGACCTCGGCTTCGACGAGAAGCGGCAGACGCCCCAGCTCGTGCGGCTGGTCCTCGACGAGGCCCGGAAGGCCAAGCACGCGCTCACGGCGGAAGCCCAGGTCGAGGCGGTGGTCCCCGGGCACCGGAGCGTCACGCTCACGCGCGACCGCTTCGACGCGCTGATCCGGCCGCTCCTCGAGCGGACCGGCGTTGCCTGCCGGCGTGCGCTCAAGGACGCGGGCTTGAAGCCCTCGGAGCTCGACGGCGTCATCCTCGTCGGCGGCTCGACGCGCGTGCCCGCGGTCCGGAAGTACGTGGCGGAGCTCTTCCAGAAGGAGCCGCTGGGGGACATCGATCCGGACCAGGTGGTCGCGCTCGGCGCGGCGGTGCAGGCGGATCTGCTGGCGGGGGAGGGGAGGAGCGACGAGGTGCTGCTCCTCGACGTCATCCCGCTCTCGCTCGGCATCGAGGTCGGCGGCGGAGTCGTGGACAAGGTGCTCCCGCGGAACTCGACGATCCCCTGCTCGGCGAAGGCGACGTACACGACGCAGGAGGACCGGCAGACGGGCTTCGAGATCCACGTGCTCCAGGGCGAGCGCGAGATGGTGGCGGACAGCCGCAGCCTCGCGCGGTTCACCCTGAAGGGCATCCCGCCCATGCCGGCGGGGATGGCGCGCCTCGAGGTGACGTTCCACGTCGACGCCGATGGTCTCCTCGGCGTCCACGCGAAGGAGCTGACGACGGGCATCGAGCAGACGGTGAGCGTCAAGCCGAGCTACGGGCTCGACGACGCCGCGGTGGAGCAGATGCTCATGGACGCCCTCGACCACGGCGAGGACGATCTCGCGCGCCGCCGCCTCGCCGAGAACCGCGTGGAGGCGCGTCGCATCCTGACCGCGACCCAGAAGGCGCTCGTGGCCGACGCGGATCTGCTCGAGCCGGGGGAGAAGGAGCGCATCGTGGCGGCCTGCGAGGCGCTCGACGAGGCGGCGCGGCGGGACGATCCGTCGAAGGTGCACGCGCGCATCGAGGCGCTCGACGACGCGACGAAGGCCTTCGCGGGGCGACGGATGAACCGGGCCATCGCGCAGGCGATCGAGGGCCGGCGGGTCGAGGCGATCGAGAAGACCGTCGAGCACGCCAAGGGCGTCGAAGCCGCGCACGCCGCGGGCACGAGGTGATGTGATGCCCATCGTCCGGTTCAAGGGTTTCGGCGAGGTGGAGGTCCCCGTGGGGTCGTCGCTCCTCGAGGCGGCCACGAAGGCGCACTTTCCCGAGGGGAGCGCCTGCGGCGGCGTGTGCGCGTGCTCCACGTGCCACGTCTACGTGACCCAGGGCGCGGAGCTCCTCAGCGAGCAGGACGACGACGAGGCGGACATCCTCGACAAGGCGTTCGACGTCCGCGCCGGCTCACGCCTCGGGTGCCAGTCGAAGATCGAGCGCGACGGGGTGCTCGAGGTGGAGATCACCCGCGAGAGCGTCCAGGCGTACGAGAACGAGCATCCCGCCGAGCGCGGCAAGTACACGAAGAAGGCGCCGCTCACGGGCCCCGACGGCCCACGGCCCCCGGGTGGCGGGGAATAGTCGAGACCACCGTTTTCCTTTGCCTTGCGGCGCGGCGCACGCGAGCATCCCGCGCCAATGCGAAAAAGCACGGTCGTTCTCGCGGGTCTCCTCGTCGGCTCCATCGGGTTCGCGGCGGAGACCGCCCACGCCCAGGCGGCAGCCTTCGCGCCGACGCCGCCGCAGCCGGGTTTCCGGGTCGACACGTTCAACCCGTCCGAGCGCGGCAGCGAGTGGTTCGCGCTCGACACCCTCGACATGCGGGGGAACCTCCGGCCCGCGGTGGGCGTGGTCGCCGAGTACGCCGACCACCCGTTCGTGCTGAAGAACGCCGACGGGTCGAACGGCGCGGTCATCGTGTCGCAGCAGCTCACGCTGCACGCGGGGGCGTCGCTCGTCCTGCTAGACCGCTTTCGCTTCGGGCTCGACGTGCCGTTCGCGGCGGTGAACTCCGGCAATTCGGGGACGAGCGGCAAGGGCAACAGCTTCGTCGGCCCGGCGGACGCGGCCTTCGGTGACGTGCGCCTCGGCGCCGACCTCCGCATCGTGGGCACCTACGGAGGGCCGTTCAGCCTGGCCGTCGGGGGTCAGTTCTTCTCGCCGTCGGGGTCGTCCGACCAGTACACGAGCGACAACCTCGCGCACGGCATCGTCCGCCTCGCCGCGGCGGGGGAAGCGGGGGCATTCGTGTGGGCGGCGAACCTCGGCTACCACGTGCGCGCGCAGCAGACGACGGTCGACGGCAACCCCTACGGCACCGCCCTCGTCTACGGAGCGGCGCTCGGCGTGCGCGTCGCCGACCGCCACCTGCTCGTCGGTCCCGAGATCTACGGCGAGGCCAACACCGTGGCCTCCGGCGCGTTCTTCGCGAAGGGCTCGAGCCCGGCCGAGGCCATCCTCGGCGCGCACTACACCATCGGCGAGGACTGGCGCGTCGGCGCCGGCGCCGGACCCGGCATCACGCACGACCTCGGCTCGCCCGTCTTCCGCGTGCTCCTCTCGGCCGAGTGGGTCCCCGGCTACCACCCGCCTCCGGTCGAGGCTCCGCCTCCGCCCGTTGCGGTGGCGCCTCCGCCTCCGCCTCCGCCTCCGCCGCCCCCGCCGCCTCCTCCGCCCCCGCCGCCCAAGCCCGCGGACCGGGACGGTGACGGCATTCCGGACGCCGAGGACGCATGCCCCGACGTCCCCGGCGTGCACACCGACAACCCGAAGACCAACGGGTGCCCCTCGGATCGCGACGGCGACGGCATCCCGGACGCCGAGGACGCGTGCCCCGACGCGCCCGGTCCGCACACCGACGATCCGAAGACGAACGGCTGCCCCAAGGCGGCGATCGTCAACGGCCAGATCAAGATCAACGAGCAGGTGAAGTTCGCGACCGGCAGCGCGAAGATCCTGCAGGACTCCAACGAGCTCCTGAACGCGGTGGCCAAGCTGATGGCCGACCACCTCGAGATCAAGCACGTGCGCGTCGAAGGCCACACCGACAACGTCGGCAAGGCGCCGATGAACAAGAAGCTGAGCCGGGAGCGAGCGCAGGCGGTCATGGCGGCGCTCGTGCTCCGCGGCGTCGCCGCGAGGCGTCTCAGCGCCGAGGGCTTCGGGATGGAGCGTCCCATCGACGACAACACGACCGAGGCCGGTCGCCGGAACAACCGGCGCGTCGAGTTCCACATCGAGTGACGCCGCACGCGCCGCGCCCGTGACGACCCGTCAACGGGCCTGCGCGGTCGACGTCGCGGCGGTTGCCGCCGTCGCCTCGCTTCGCAGGAGTCCCGCGACCTCGTCGGCCAGGTCTCCCAGCGCATCGCTCATCGCGGCGATCAGCGCCGGGGTGCTGGCGGTGCTCGGCCGATGCCGGAGGTGCACCACGCGCGTCCCGGCGACCGCGTGGTCCGCGCCTTTCTCCATCGCGACGTCGGCGACGAGCTCGACCTGCCCCGCTTCGTCGACGTCGAGCCGGCGGATGTCGATCTCCACCGTGACGTCGGGATCGGCGGTGATCGCGCCGCCCTCCGTGAACACCACGCTCCCGCCGAGGCGCTGCTCGACGTCCTCCGCGAGCACGCGGCCGAGCATCTAGTCGAGCGGCGCCGCCCAGCGGTCGGTGTCGGCCACGCCCAGCCGGTGGTCCACGATGCCCTTCACGATCTCGGGTCGATCCAGATACCCCGCGATGCCGGGGCGGCGCAGCTTGATGGTGTGAAACGGAGCGGGCTGCACGCGGCCTTCCTCGGCGGAGAGGGCGTAGAAGGACGACGGGGGCGAGGAGCCGCAGCCCGCCGTCCACCCGCTGGCCACGAGGAGCACGAGGAACAGGCGCCCTCTCATCGCGAGCCCGCCTGCGCCGACGCGCGCCCCCGGATGAGGGCCTCGGGGTGCCGATCGAGGTAGTCGGCGAGGACCCGGAAGCTCCGCGCCGCGTCGTTGACCTCGCGCATCATCCTCTCCATGTTGTGCTGAAAGTCCGAGTTAGGGCCGTACCCGGTCGCGCCGAGAGTCCCGTTCGCGTTCCGGACCGCCAGCGACATCTGGTCGGCAATCGTCGGGAGCTGCGCGATCGCCGGCATCGCGTTGGCGTCGATCTCCGCGATGAGGTGCTGCAGGTCCCCGAGGACGGCGTCGGCGTGCTCGCCGATACGCTC
>JBEKGQ010000109.1:0-12952 GCA_050012715.1 Polyangiaceae bacterium | reverse complement strand
GCCCGTGCCGTCGGCCGCCACTATCCTGGCGCCTGGGCTCACCAGATCGCGTCTACCCCCACCCCCCCGCCGGTCGAGGTCACGGTCGGGCTGACCACCACCCCGCCGGAACGCGGCGCCTCGGCCGTGCTCGACGACCACAGCAGGTAAGCGGCGGCGCCGATTCCGACGACCCCCACGCCGAGCCCGATGTCGGACGCGAGCGCCCAGCCACGCGCCGCGCGGTCGGCGTTCAGCCCGGCCGGCGAGCAGACGTCGCCCGCGCACAGCTCGAGCCGGTCGTTCCAGCGCACGATGGCCTGCATCCCGGCGACGCCGCCGAACGCCAGCGACGCCAGGCCCGCGGTTCCGACGACGTAGAACACCGTCCGGCTGGGACGCCTCGCCGCCGGCATCTCGCCGGCGATGGAGCCCGCGGCGGGAAGCGGCATCGCGACCGCTGTGGGCGGCGGCGCCTCGACCGTCGGCGGCGGGGCGGGAGGGGCGGGCGCGAGGGGCGTCGCGTCCTCCAGCGCGGGGATGGCGGCGCGCTGCTCCTCGCCGCGATCCCCGACCCCTACCTCGAGCGACCACGGCCGCTTCCCCGGCGCGCGCGCGTCGATGCGATGCGGTCCGGGGTCGACCGGGATTGCGCTCCCGAGCGCCGGCTCGCCCACCACGACGCCGTCGAGGCGCACCTCCAGGTCGCGATCGACGTTCCCCGCGGCGCGCACGAGGAAGAGGTGCGAAAGGCGTGGCTCGAGCTGGGTCGCGTGCTCTCGTGCGTAGGTCACCCGGTCGGGGCGGCCTTCGCGCTTCGCGATTGACTCGGCGTCGCGATACTCGGCCCACGCGCTCGCCGTCTTGCCGAGGCGCTCGTTGCACACGGCGAGGTTGAGGAGGGTCCCCACCGCGGGATCGAGGCGATGGCTCTCGGCGAGCTTCGGGCAAGCGTCGGCGAAGCGGTTCGCGAGCATGAGGTGGCGCGCCTCGTCGAAGAGCGACTGCGCGAGGGCGGCGTCCTCGGGCGAGGGCCCCTCGGCGCGCGCCGTGCGGCTCGACGAGACGAGGACCGCGAGGACGAGCGCGCAGACGCGCAGTCGCTCAGCGCCGATCCTCGAGGACACTGTCTGTCACTCCGGCGGGGGTGGAAGGGCGTGGGCGAGCGGACAGGGGGCGGGGCGAGGTCGCGAGCGAAGGCACGTGCGTCGCGGGCACGGCCGGAGGCGCCGCGACGCTCGAGGTGGCCGCCGCGGAAGACGGGGCGGAGGGCGCGGCCGCCGCCACCCCGGACGCAGGCTCCGCCGTTGCCGGGGGCGGAGGCTCGGCGGCGAGCGTCGGCGGGACGGGGGGAAGCGTCGTGGCGGCAGGGAGCGGGCTCGCGGAGGGGGCACGGCTCGCGGGGAAGCGCACGATCGCGACGATGGCCACCGCGACCACGGCGGCGACGGCGACCGCCCAGACCGCGGCCCGCCTCTTGTCGGCGCGCCCCACCGCCGGTGCCTCGCTCACCGTCTCCGCGGCGGGCGCCCGCGGGGTCCGTCGCGAGGGCGGCGGCCCGCCGGCGACGCGCGTCCCCTTCATTCGCGCGATGCGCGTCACGAGCCCGTCGGAGCCGGGGGCGAAGGGCGCGAGGGCCTGGACGAGCTCGGCCACCGAAGCGAACCGTTCGTCGGGGTTCTTCTCGAGGCAGCGCATGACGACGCCCTCGAGCTCCGGGGACGCCTCGTCGCGGAATGTGCGAAGGGGGGGCGGGTCGGCCTGGAGGATCTGCACGCACGTCGTGGCCAGCGTCGGGGCGTCGAACGCCAGGCGCCCGGCCAGCATCTCGTAGAGGATCGAGCCGAGCGCCCAGATGTCGGCCCGCCCGTCGACGGCGCGGCTATCCTGCATCTGCTCGGGCGACATGTACTTCGGCGAGCCGATGATGGCCGACGTCGTCGTGATCTGCGGCGAGGCCGCGCCGAGGAGGCTCGAGGCCTTCGAGATCCCGAAGTCGAGGACCTTCACGAGGGGCGCCCCGTCGAGCGCCGTCGTCACGAAGAGGTTCGCGGGCTTGAGGTCCCGGTGGACGATCCCGTTGTTGTGCGCCTCGGCGATCGCCTCGCCGGCCTGGATGATGTAGCCGACGGCCTGGTCGATCGGGAGCTTCCGCTGCTCGCCGAGCAGCTGGGCGAGGTCGCGACCTTCGAGAAACTCCATCACCATGTAGGGCACGCCCGAGTCGAGCTTGCCCACGTCCGAAACGCGGGCGACGTGCTCGCTCTGGAGCCTGGCGGCGGCGCGGCCCTCCCGGAGGAATCGCTCGACGGCCTCCTCGCTCTCGAGCGCGCTCGGGCGCAGCACCTTCAGCGCCACGCGGTGCCCGAGCTGGACGTGCTCCGCGGCGAAGACCTGCCCCATGCCGCCCTCCCCGATGGGGAAGAGCACGCGGTACTTCCCGGCGAGTATCTCGCCTTCCGCCAGCGGCGCGGCCCCCGCAGCCAAATCGGCAAACCTCCTCGACGTACAACGCTAGCCGCCGCCCCCTGCCGTCACAAGCGGAGGCCGATCAGGGGCGGATGCGGAGGGTGGCGCGATAGTCGTAGTACGGCGACAGGGGAACGATGTAGGCGCCCGCGTCGGTGAGACCGGCGTCGAGGAAGGGGGTCTCGAGCTCGAGCGAGGTCGACCGCACGTCGGTGACGGGGATGTTCGCGAGGAGCGGGTAGCTCGTGAGCTCGTTCGTGTCCGAAGGCGTGGAGCCCGGGGGCGAGAGGATGGGGTTCGTCGCGCAGAACGTGCAGCCCGGGGGCCCGCTCGAGGTCGCCGCGAGCGCGAAGGTCGACGCGAAGATCTGGTAGGCGGTCGGGTTGAGCGAGGGGGTGCCGTCCGAGGCCGCGGGCCCGGTGTAGAACTCCCCCGCGACGACGGCCGGGATCCCCGGGCTCTTGCGCTGCACGTAGGCGACCACCTTCTGCACCTGGAGCGTCAGCTCGGCGAGCCACGCGGTGACGTCGGTCGTTCCGTTGCCGTAGGCGCCCGTGTACGGGACGGTCAGGCTCGAGACCGGGTCCGTCAGCAGCATGCAGTAGGTGTCGAGCGCCTTGCCTCCGGGCAGCGTGATGGGCGCGCGGACGATCGCCGAGCGCCAGTCCGTCGCCGGGAGCACCCACTGCTCCGCGTTCGTGATCGGGTAGCGCGAGAGGACGACCGTCCCGCTCTGCCCCGTGAAGGCGAGGCCGGCGTGGACGTCGGTGGTGCACTCGCTCCGCGCCTGGGCGATCGTCGCGGTCCCCTGGAGGCTGAAGAGCGCGCAGGTCCAGCACCGGAGCGTCTGGACGTCCGTTCCGAGGACGAGCGCCTCGGCGGGAGCGCTGCAGTTCGCGGTGATGCACGCCGATGGCTCCTGCCCGACGGAAGCGTCGTCGGACCCCACCGGATCGGTGCAGTACTGCTCGACGCACGAGAGGAACGGCTCGAGCAGGGAGTCGAGTCCTCCTCCGCAGGGCGGCTCGGTGGGCGGCGGAGGGACACCGCCGTCGGCGAGCGTGGGATCGTCGATGGGCGTCGTGAGGGTGTCGTCGAAGTGCACCGAGTAGGGGAAGCGCGCCTTCACCTCGGCCATGATCGTCGCGTCGAGCGAGTCGGGGAACGCGTCGGGGAGGCAGACGACGTCGGCCTCCAGCGCGGCGAGCGCCGAGATGACCGCGGGCTGGCGAAGCGGCACGAGCGGCGCGAACGGGCCCCACAGATACGGGTCGAAGACGTCGACCGTCACGTCGATCGAGCCGCCGTTCGCGCACTGCGTGAGGACGCCGTCCGTCTGCCTCTCGTCGCAGACGTAGAGCTCCTCGGGAAAGCTCGGGTCGCCGGGGAGGCCGATGGCGAAGGCGCTGTAGCTGTCCTGCTCGCTGAAGACGGGGACCGCGCTGATCGTCACCGAGGTGCCTCCGGCGGGACCCGCGCCCATCGCGAGCGTCCCTCCGAGGAGCGAGATCTGCTCGTAGCCGTCGGCGTCGGAGGGAAGCTGAGGGTTCGTGCTCACGCCCACGGTGCCGAACTTCACCGCCGGGCAGACGACGGCGTTGATCATCGGAGGCACCGAGCCGGGCACCGTGAGATCGAAGTCGAGCGGGCCCAGGTCGGCGATGGCGTGGACGAAGCGGAACGCGGACTCGAGCCCGGGGGGAGTCTCCTCGGCGAGGGTCAGCGTCGTCGCGGGAGCCGTCCCGCCGCCGAGGAGGTAGACCCCGGAGCCGCCGGTCGCGCTCGTCGTCACCATCCCGGTGGCGACCGGCGTGGCGCTGCAGGCGCTCCCGGCGGGGACGAACGTGACCGCGTACGTCCCGGGCTCCACGCCGAAGGGAACCGTGATGTCCTTGTAGCCGAGCCCCGCCGGACACGAGCCGGTCGCCGACGCGACGATCGGCATGCCGTCGATGGGGGACGGGCCTCCGGAGCGAGCGAGGCAAGCGTCGACGCGCGCCGTCGAAGGGACGAGGTTGCCGATCCGGAGCGTCGTGTTGCCGGTCGACGGAAGGACGCACGGCGGCGCCGTCGGGCCGCCGTCGCCGTTCGCCGAGTCTTCGCCCGGCGCCGCTTCCAGCTTCCCCGCATCGCCCCCCACCGGGGTCACCTCCGCCAGGCGCGCGTCGTGACCATCCATGCCGAGGATCACCTCGCACCCGAACGCGCCCGCCGCGATCGCGAGGAGCATCGCGAGCGCGATCCGCTTGCGCGGTCGAGGGGAGGAGCGCGAGCGGACCATGGGGGCCGAGCGTGCAGTATACGGCGAAACCCCATCCGCCCCGGATGGTGAACTCTCTCTCTCTCCCGTATCTCTGGGGCCGAGCCGCGAGCGAGGCTGTGTGCTAGCCGACCGCAGTCCGGCGTCGCCGCGACACGACGTAGGCCACGGGCCCCAGCAGTGCGAGGCCGAGGCCGAAGACGAGCGCGTTCATCCCGGCGACCTCCTCGTGCAGGTTCTTCACGAGGGCGAACCCCAGAAGGAGGACCGGGCCGACGCCGACGAGGATCGCCGCCGCGGTGCCCCCCGGGATGCGGAAGGGGCGCGGCAGGTCGGGCTCGCGCACCCGCAGCACCACGAGCGCGACGAACTCGAGCACGAGGCTCGACCCGTAGAGCAGGATGTCGAGCGACACGAGGCGCTCGAAGGAGAGACCGAGCGAGAGCGTCCAGAGCGCGCAGCACGCGAGGACGCCCACCCAGGGAGACCCGTCCTTCAGGCGACGCGTGAAGACGCGCGGCAGGTAGCCGTCCGCGGCCAGCACCGCGGGGAGGCGCGAGTACGAAAGGCAGAGCGCGTTGAACATGCCGAACGCGCTGATCATGCCGCCGAGGACGACCGCGACGGCCAGCGGAGCGCCGCCGAAGGTGCGGGCGACGTCGACCCACGCGCCGGTGTCCCAGCCCGACGGATCGACGCCGGCCACGCGCATGGCGGCGAACGGGACGACGTACGTGAGCGCGACGAGCGCGACGGCGAGAAGAACCGCGCGCGGATAGGTGCGCTGCGGTCGTTCCACCTCGCCCGCGACGGTCGACGCGTTGTCCCACCCCATGTAGTTCCACATCGCGACGAGCACGCCGCCCGCGAGGTCCGGCGCCTCCGCCGCGTGCGCGACCGGCGGCACGGCCGGGACCGGGTGCACGAAGAACGCGAGCGCGGCGAGCACGGCGAACGGGCCGAGGAGAAGCCCGGTCATCACCGCCGACCCCGCGCCGACGGCCCTCGCGCCGGCGAGGTTGTAGGCGGCGCCGGCCGCGACGACGAGGACGCCGATGGCGAGCGGCGACGCGACGAGCGACGGCGCGAGGCGTCCGAGGTAGAGCACGAAGAGCGTCGGGTAGATGCCCATGTCGAAGACGCTCGCGGCGAGCGACAGCCACGCCTCCTGGTAGCCCCAGAAGGGCCCGAGCGCGCGGCGCACCCACGCGTAGTAGCCGCCCTCCTCGGGCAGGGCGGCGGCCAGCTCGCCGACCATCAGCGCGGTCGGAAGGCTCCACACGATGGGCGTCGCGGCGAGCACGAAGATCGCGGCGCCGAAGCCGACCTTGTGGGCCAGCTCCTCGAGGCCGTACGGCCCGCCCGAGACCATGAAGTAGAGCGCGCCGACGAGCGGCAGGAGCGTCATCCGGCGCGCGGGCACGACGCGAGAATACGCCGCCGGTGGAGGCTACGCGCGCGGCGTTCGCGGTGTCGCGAGGAGGTAGGCCGTGGTCGGGTTGTCGCGCCGCCAGATGACCCAGTCCATGAAGTAGTGGTGGATGTTCACGACCGCGAAGATCGCCGCGAAGTAGGGCGTGGCGCCCATGTCCGTGAACCGGGAGCGCCGGGGGACGAGGAAGTCGTCGAGCGTCGCGGGGGCGCCGTGGAAGAGCACCCAGCCGAGCCCCAGCGCACCGACCGCGAGGAGCACGAGCCGCGTGCTCGCCGCGCGCTCGAACCAGGGAGGGCCCTCGCGCTCCCTCGCTTCGTTCCCCTTCATGAGCCACACGAAGTAGAGGTACTGCGCGGAGTGCAGGGCGGGGATGGCGTAGACGACCAGCGGGTCGACGCTCGAGTAGATGGACCAGATCCACACGCTCGACAGGAGCGCGGTCAGCGGGGTGAGGATCGGCAGGCGCCCTTCGCGTCGCCACTTCTGCACGAGCACGACGAGGAGCCAGGCGGCGCTCGCGAGGAAGACGATGAACGTGAGCCGCTCGATCCCGTGGGGGTGCGCGATCGTCGTGTAGACGACGCCTTTCTCCTCGACCTCCTTGCCCGGATCGTAGGGGCTCGCCCACGCGTAGGCCCAGCCCGCGTAGCAGTGCCCGAGGATCGCCAGCCGCTCGCGCGCCGAGAACCTCACGCCACGCCGCGCCGCGAGCACCGTCATCACGCCGAAGCCCTGCTTCACGTAGTGCCACCCGACGAGGAGAAACATCAGCTGGATCAGCAGCCCCAGCGAGTACGCCGAGCGCATCGCGAGCGCCGAGCCGGCCCAGACGAGGAGCCCCGCCGGAACGAGCAGCCCGGCGGTCACGTAACGCGCTCGCTGGAGCGGCGCGACCGTGCGGTCGAGCATCCGCGCGCGCGCGCCCCCGTAGAAGAGGAGATAGGTGACGGAGAAGTGCGGGTCGTTGATGACGTGTGCGCCGTAGAAGAAGAGAAAGCCTACGGCGAGGTCCGCCGACGAGAGCCCGATCGTCCGCTGGAGAAGCCACGACCCGACGAACAGCAGCGGCGTCGCCCCGCCGACCACGAGAAACTCGAGCACGGCGGGGACGCGCACCCGCCCGCGCGATTCGCTGATCGGCACCGGCTGCGCGATCGCGGTCATACCTCGGGGTAGCACCGTCCCCGGGAGCGCGGCTACTCGGTCCGGTAGGCCGCCGTCCAGGCGTGGTGGCCCTCGCCGTCGGTGACGCGGGCGCGCACGAGGCTCTCGTCGCCGCTCAGGCGGTAGACGGCGCTCGGTCCCCGAGCCTCGGCGAGAACGGCGCCCCCTTGCCCCAGGAACGTGACGGTCGCCTGCGGGTCGGCCGTCGTGACGTGCAGAGCGTCGTCCTCCACGGAGAGGGCCGAGAGCGCTGGCCCGTTCGACGCGTAGAGCTGCCCCCGGGCGAGCGCGGCGCAGATGGCCGCGGGCGTCGTCTCCGCGCCGAACGTCGCGACCCAGCCTTTTCCCGGCAGCGACTGCCCCGGGGCGCCCGAGTCGTTCGGAAGCCCGTGGGCGTCGTCCACCGCGGCCGGGATCGCGTCGCCGCCGTGCTTCAGCACGTCGTCCCAGATGGCCTCCGCCGACGGGTGCCCCCAGTCGCCGTCGGTCGCCACGTCGGGGTGCCCGCTCCAGACCTCGAGGAGATAACGGTCGCTCGCCCCGTGCACGATGTCGTCCGCGGTCAGGGACCCGTGGAAGTTCGGGTGATTGACGAGGGGCGTCCCCCCGGCGGCGCGGATCTGCCGGAGCATCACGCGGAGCCCCTCGTCGGGGGAGTCGAAGTCGCGCTTGCTCTCGATGTCCCGGTCGATGCACAGGCCGTTCACGTGGAGGGGATGCCGGCTCCATCTGTCCGACACCTCTTCGGCCGCGATGAGGACGAACCCGGGTCCGGTCAGGTCCGCGAGCGTGCCGGGATCGATGCGGCGGTCGTGCTCGGACATCGCGAGGAACTGGTACCCGTGGCTCCGGTACCAGGCGACCATCTCCTCGATCGACGCGCTCCCGTCGCTGAGGCGCGAGTGCGTGTGGAGGTTGCCGCGCTGGAAGTGGTCCGCCGAGAAGCGGTCCACGAAGCGGGCGTGCGCAGCGCCGCGATGCCCCGACGGGCGCCCGTGGCGACGGAGCCGGGTGGCGCGCTCGACGAGGAAGGCGAGGAGGGCAAGCGCGATGAGCGCGACGCCGACGAGGCGCGCCCGGCGAGAGAGGCGCGCCACGGCGGTCGGCTAGAACTTCAGATCGTAGCTGCCCTTGGCGCCGATGAAGAACCACTCGTGGAGCGACTGGCTGGTGATCGACGAACCAGTCGTCCCGCCCGCGGTGCCGGAGGGGGCGCTCTGGTGGTCGTACTGGGTGAGCGCGAGGCTCACGAACGGGCCCAAGCCGAGCGCGCCGTTCAGCAAACGGAAATCCACACCGCCCATGAAGTTGATGAGCTCCCAGCCATCTACGCCGTAGCTCAGCTTGCCCGTCCCCGTTCCCGTCGTCAGGGGACCGGTAACCGTCGCCGACAGCCACTCGTAGCCGAAGCCGAGGCCGAACCAGGGGTCGACGAACCCGTCGGGGAGCACGTGGTACGCCGCCTCGATACCGAGGCGGGTGTCGTTGGCGGAACAGCCGACGCCAGTTTCGGAGCAGACGCTCTTCGTCCCACCGGTTGGAACTGCGAACTGGTCGGCGAGGGACGCGATGCCGAACGAGAAGTAGGCCCCCGCGTACCAGTGCGACAGGAAACGGAGACCGGCGTTGATCCACAGGGGCATGATTTGGTTGCTGACGAAATGGTCGAGGCTGTCCCCGGTCAAGCCGTCGGCGTTCCCGAGCGGCAACCCGTAGGCCAGCCGCAGGCCGAATTCGAACGCCATCCACGGAGCCCCCGCGTCCGCCGCTGCGGCGCCCGCCGCTGGCGTCGGCACCGTCCCGGTGCCGTAGGGATCTGGGGTCCCCGTCGTCGTCGTGGCCGCCGCGCCGCCGGCGGCGGCTCCGCCGGCCAGGCGGAGGTCGACCGGGAGCATCTGCCCCGGCGTGAGCGAGACATCGGTCTCGGCGGCGCCCACGCCGGCCTGCCTCGCGGCGATGTGGTGCGGCCCCGGGTCCGTCGGCCGGTCGTTGTCGAGGAGCACCTTCGGCACCGGCTGCCCGTCCACGGTGACCTCGGGGTTGAGCGTGACGCCGGCGGGTACCTCGACGTGGATGCGCAGCTTGGCGACCTTCGGCTCCGCCGCGTCGAGGATGGTGCGCGCCTGCTTCTTCGCGTCGGCCCAGGAAGGCGGCGCGTTGGGGGGCAGCGACTCGTTGAGCACGCGATTGAGGAGCTCCGTCCCCGCGATGATCTTGCCGAGCTGGATCTCGCACTGGGCGAGGGGCACGGCGGTCGTCGGCGCGTGCACGAGCGCCTCGGCCTTCTCGAGCTGCTCCGCCGCCTCCTTGCAGCTACCCGCCTGGGCGAGGCGCAGCCCCTCGATGGCGAACGGGCGCGCCGCGGCCTTGTCGCTGTCGCTCGGGTTGTTCGGATCGGCGTTGGCGACGCCGGCCGTCGTCATGACCGCGGCACCGAGGACGAGAACCGGTAGCGACCTTCGAAGGACAGCTTTCATGAATCAGGCCCCTTGTCGACTCGACCAGCCGATTTTGCGCACGTTATACGACCACCCCCGGACCGCAACGGAAATGCAAGGAGGCGGGGCGGTTGCGGGAGCGCCAGCGCGCGTGGTACGCGGAAACGTTGCGCGCCGAGCGCCACGGGGAGAGCGTCACCGATGAATCGAGTCCTGGGTCTTTTCGGAGCGTGCGCGGTCGCGGCCGCGTTCGCCGTCTTCGGGTGCTCCTCTTCGAGCGGGGGCAAGAGCACCTGCGGGTCGTCGGGTGGCGGAATCGGGGGGGGCATCGGCGGCATCGGCGGCGGCTCGTCGTCCGGCAGCTGCTCCAGCTCGGGCAGCACCAGCAGCACCGGCAGCACCTCCAGCGGCGGCGGCTCGTGCCCCGCCATCACCGCGACCTCGACCTGCGCCATGTGCCTCGCGCAGAGCTGTTGCCCCCAGGCCACCGCCTGCAGCGAAGACGCCACCTGCGTCACCTGCGACAACGACTGCGAGACGGACGGCAACTGCACCGAGTGCGAGACCTCCGACACGGCGTTCGGCGCCCTCGCCACCTGCGGGGAGAACAGCTGCGCCACGGCGTGCGGCATCACCAGCAGCAGCAGCAGTAGCGGGAGCAGCAGCGGGGGGACCACCGGCTCCTGCCCGCCCGCCGCCGGCGATACGACGTGCGACACCTGCGGCAAGCAGAGCTGCTGCTCGCAGCTCCTGGCGTGCGCTGCCGACGCGACCTGCACGAGCATCGCGGAGAACACCACGAGCCTCGCGGAGGCTCAGCAGGAGGCTCAGCAGGACGGCGACGTGCCCGGCGAAAACCTGGCGAGCTGCCTCGAGACCAACTGCGCGTCTCCCTGCGGCGGCTGAACCCCGGGGGCGATGAGGCCCCGACTTTGACGGTTTGACGCCACGGGCTAGCGTTCCTGTGCGCAGGATATGAAGTCCCCCCCCTCCTCGGAGCTCGGTCGAGCGGGCCAGGTCGTCGCCGGCAAGTTCCGGCTCGACACGGTGATCGGTCGCGGGGGCATGGGCTCGGTGTGGAGCGCGACCCACGTGGGGCTGGGTCATCGGCTCGCGTTGAAGCTCATCGCGCGGGAGTACGTCCGTTCGGCGGAGGCGCTTCGGCGCTTCGAGGCGGAGGCCAAGGCGGCGGCGCGGCTCCAGTCGCGCCACGTCGTCCAGGTGTTCGACAACGGGACGCTCGACGACGGGACCCCGTTCATCGCCATGGAGCTCCTCTCGGGACAGACCGTCGCCGGGCGCGTCGAGCACGGCGGTCCGATGGGGCTCGTCGCCACGGTGGACGTCCTCTCCCAGTGCGGCAAGGCGCTCGGACGCGCCCACGCCGCCGGGATCGTTCACCGGGACATCAAGCCGGACAACATCTTCCTCGCGCGCGAGCCGGACGAGGACGCCGACGTGGTGAAGATCCTCGACTTCGGCGTGGCGAAGATGGCCCTGGAGCTCGAGAGCGAGTCGCAGGTCACCGGCACCGGCGCCCTGCTCGGCACGCCCCTCTACATGAGCCCCGAGCAGATCCGCGGCGCACGCGACGCGGACCAGCGGTCGGACCTCTACTCGCTGGGGCTCGTCGCTTTCACGATGCTCACCGGGAGGGTGGCGATCGCGGGCGAGACCTTCGGCGACCTCCTCGTCAACATCTGCACGAAGCCGCTCCCGAGCCTCGTCGCCGCCGTGCCGTCGCTGCCCTACGCGATGGAGGCGTGGTTTCAAAAGGCCTGCGCCCGCGAGCCGGGCGATCGTTACGCATCGGCGCAGGAATTCATCGACGCCCTGCGGGCGGCGGCCGGTGGACGGGCGCAGGCAATCTCGGAGCCGGCCCTGGCCAACGCCCCGACGCTCGGCTCCGAGGTCGCTGCCGCGGCTCCGCGCACACCATCGTTCGGACAGAGCGCGGCGGTGGCGGCGACGCTCGCGGCGCCGTCGGTGATCACGGGGCCCTCGCTGCAGGCGGTCGCCGCGGCGCCGCCCGTCTTGTCGCAGAGCGCGGCGGCGGTCTCGGTCACGGCGGCGGGCGTCCCGAAGCGACCGGTGAGCGCGCTCGTGTGGGGCGGTATCCTCGCGGGGGTGCTGGTCGTGGCCGGCGCGGTCGTGTTCGCGGTCTCGCTGCGGCACGAGGACGGCCCTGCGTCGCCGGCTCCATCTGCGACGGTGGCGGCGACCACGCCCGCGCCCACCGCGCCTCCGTCGACCGCGGCGAGCCCGCCTCCACCGGCACCGGCGGTCTCGCTGACGACCGGCGGCGTGCCGGACGACGCGGCCACCGCCCATGCCGCCGCAGCGGTGACGGCGCCGTCGCACGGCGTCGTCGTGCCGGCGGGACACGCGCCCGTCACGGTGCCGGCGACCCCGCCCGGGCGACCCGCGCGGCCGATCGTCGTCGGCTACTGAGAGCTTCGCGCCGCCCGCACCGCACGGCGGGCGACACCCCTACCGTGAACGACGCTGCACACGGTGCGCGCGGCATTCGCGCTCGGCGCGGGATCCGCCGTGATTCGCGCACGTCGGCCGCGCGGCACCTCCGTTGCACACGCGCTCCGACGACACTCCAACCGCCCCGAAAGGAGGCAACCCATGCTCGTGTGTACGCTCCCTCGAACGAGGCGTGCGGCGCTCGCGCGGCTCACGCCACTCGCGTTGATGGCGTCCGTCTTCGTCGTCGCTCCGTGCCGCGCCGACGATGCGCCCGCCGATACATCCACCCCGCACCTTCGCCCGCGTGGCGAGCCGCAGGCCACCTTCGGCGCCCAGGCCGGGTCCTCGACGTGGCCCGGTGATCCGGTCGCGCTGACGACGCTGAAGCTCGCTTGGCGCTTCCAGGACGTGGTCGCTCCGTTCTTCATGACGCGCGTCGGCTACGGGCTCGTCAACGACCGCTCCCTCGTCACGCTGATCATCGGGGCGCAGCTCTGGGGGCGCCTCGGCCCGGCGCGTCCCTATGTACGCGCTGCGGTGGAGCACCAGCACGAAGAGTCGCTCGCGGCGGTGCGCAACGACCCCGGCGGCGAGCTCTTCGGCGTCGGCGACGGCATCCGTCACCGCGCCGGTGGAGACTTCGCCGCGGGCGTGGACCTCCCGCTCCACCACGGTCCGTCTCTCGACGTCTACGTCACCGTCGAAGCCGTGACCGACTGGTTTCCCGATCCT
>JBEKGQ010000108.1:0-12955 GCA_050012715.1 Polyangiaceae bacterium | reverse complement strand
GGGCATGGGCGAGAAGGCGGTGCGCATCTCGGCGCCGGCGGAGACGTCGAGTCGGCCCACGGGCAGCGGTTGGCGAGACGCGGAGAGGAGGCGATCGGGCTCGATGGGAGGAAGCGCGGGCGTCAGCGCGGACGCGGGCGCGGGCGCGGACGCGGGCGCGGGCGCGGGCGCGGGCGCGGGCGCGGGCGCGGGCGCGGGCGCGGGCGCGGGCGCGGGCGCGGGCGCGGACTAACTCCGCGAGCGTCGCGTCGTCACCGCCACCCGAACTGCCCCACGTACCGCCGCAGCCCCGCATCCTCCCGCGACACGGGCGCCAGATACTCCCCCACCCGCTCCCGCTCCCACCACGCCCCATCCGCCCGCGTCTTCGTGAACCGGTACCGCCATATGCCGGCGCGGATCCACCGCGGCGGCGCCCCGCCGCGGAACGGGTCCCTCGCGAGCAGCGGCTCCGGCGCCGCGTCGCCCGAGAGCAGCTGCCACACGAGGTGCACGAGCCACGGCTCGTCGTCGATCGACTCGCCCCGCGCCGCGTCGTTCCCGACGAACCACATCTGCCAGTCGAGCCGCAGGTGGTACGGCGTGATGAGGCACGGCCGGCGGCGCAACTCCCCCGGCATGCACGGCAGCTCGTACTCCTCCCAGTGCGCCCCCTCGTCCGGCACCTCGTCGCGCGTGCCCTCGAGGATCACCTCGAACCGCTTGCGGTCGACGCTCCCGAAGGCGCCGTAGGTGTTCACGAGCGCCAGCGGGTCGAAGCTCGTGTTCATGCGCTGGTCCGGCGAGAGCAGGTTCACCACCGGCCCCACGCTGAGGATCGCGACGAGGACGGCGAGCCCCCCGGAAAGCCACCATTCGATCCGCGTCGGCACGAGCGCGGCGAACCGCGCCAGCAGCGCCCCGCGTCGCCGGCGGCGCACGAGGAGCGCGAACGCCGTGTCGTCGAAGCACGCGAGCGCCGGGACGATGGTCAGCCAGTTGAGGAACGACAGGTTCCCGCTCGCGATGAGCGACGCCTGGAAGAGCACGAGCAGCGCCCCCGCGGCATGGCGCGACCGCCGGAAGCCGAACGCGAACCACGGGACCACGAGCTCGACGAAGTGGTTGAACAGCACCTGCGCCGCGTGCACGGCGTGGGGCCAGTGATGCATCGACCACGACAGCGGGTTCGGGTTCGGCTGGGTCTCGAAGTGGTAATCGAGGCAGCTGAGGTCCCGCCAGCAGGCGTCGCCGCGCAGCTTGATGAGCGCCGCGCCGAGCATGATGCGGAAGATGAGCCAGCGAAACAGCCACACGACGATGCGCGGCGCCGGCATGCGCGGAAAGGGCCGGAAGCTCCGCAGGGGGCACAGCCACGCGGCGAGGAAGCCCGTCTCGAGCAGCTGGATCTCCCAGCCGTAGCCGTAGAAGATCTGCCCCACGTGGACGAACGACATGTAGAGCAGCCACAGCGCGACCTGCACCGCTGCGTTCGTGACGCCGCACAGCGCCGCCGCCGATAGCGCCACCCCCGCCCAGCAGAGCACGTGCATCGCCGCGTCCGACGAGCCGAGCCCCCAGAACAGCGTCGGCACGCGCCAGTAGGCCCCCGCGCCGAGTCGCCCGTGCACGAAGCGAAGGAAGTCCCCAACCGGTAGCAGCCCGTGCGACCCGAGGAGCGGATCGAGCTGGGCCGCGAGCGACAGGAACGCGACGAGGTAGACGAACGCCAGCAGGCGCAGGATCGCGAAGCGAGTCAGCTCGTAGCTGGCCGGCTCGCGCCAGAGGCGCTGCCACCACGCGGTACGGAACGCTCCGAGCCCGTCCTCGCCGTCGTCCACGGCTCCGGATGGTACGCCGCCTGCGGGGGCCGACGGGCCCCCTCGGGGCGGTTACGGCTTCAGCTCACCGCGTCCTTGATCGCCTTGACCGGACGGGCGCGGACAGCCTTGCTCGCCGGCTTGGCGGCGAACTTCTGCTTCTCCTTGGTGAAGGGGTTGATGCCTTCACGCGCCGGACGCGCCGGCTTCTTCACGACGACGAACTTCGCGAAGCCCGGGAGCACGAAGATGCCGTTCTTCTTGAGCTCCTTGTGGCCGACGTCGACCAGGGACTCGACGACCTCTTTGACGTGCTTGCGCGAGATTTCCTCGCCCACCGCGTCCGAGACCGCCTGAAGGATCGCGCTCTTCGAGAGCGGCTTGTTCTTCTTGGTATCTGCTTTCGCCATTGTTCGTGCCTCCTGTGGCAGAGGAGAGTTACGGCCGACGCGCCTTCCATGGCAACGAAAATCGCGCGCAAACGAGGCCTTTTCGCGCGGTCCGTGACGCACCCGCTCGCTGTCGTCACGCCCGGACGAAGTCGATGAACCCCTTGCTCGGCTCCGTCGCGACCAGCTTGACGCGCACGTGATCGCCCACGTCGAGGCCCGTTTCGCCGCGCACGATGCGGCCTTCCGCCGGCGGATCCACGAGGCGGGCGAAGGTCCCCTTGTCCGCCGCGCCGGTCACGATCGCGTCGAATTCCTGGCCGATCCGGTCCGCGAGGTAGAGCGCGGCGGCCTGCTTGCGCGTCGTCCGCTCCACCTTGCGCTCGCTGTTCTCCATCTGGGTCGACCGCGCGGCGATGGCCGCCAGCTCCGCGTCCGTGTAGGGCGCCGGGGCGCTGGCGAGGGCGGCCTTGACGAGGCGCTGCGTCACCAGGTCCGCGTAGCGGCGGTTCGGCGCCGTCGAGTGCGTGTAGTCCTGCACCGCCAGGCCGAAGTGGCCGTCGTGCGGCTCGCCGGGGCGCTCGAGGACGTACTCGCCGGGACCCATGAGCTTGACCACCGACACCGACAGGTCCGCGAACGTGTCCGGCGACGCGGCCTTCCGCCGATCGAGGAACTGCGCGAGCGCCTTCGAGCTCGGCTCCGGCGGCAGCACGTCGCCGGTCTGGTGGGCCAGCGCGACGATGCGCGCCCAGCGCTCCGGCGCCTTGACGACGCGCCGGATCGACGACCGGTGCCGCTCCTCGAGGTAGCGCGCCATCGCGCCGTTCGCGGCGATCATGAAGTCCTCGATGAGGGCGCGAGCGCGGCTCTTCTTCGTGAGCTCGATGCGCGTGACGTCTCCCCCCTTGCTCACCACCGCCCGCGCCTCGATGGTCTCGAGGTCGAGCGCTCCTCGGGCGTAGCGGACCTTCTTCAGGCACACCGCCGCCGCGTCCTGCAGGCGCAGCTGCTCCTGGATCACCACGCTCACCGCGACCTTCGCCGGCGCGGGGCCCGTCCCCTCCAGCCACGCGCCGACCCCGTCGTAGGCGAGCTTGGCGTGGTTTTTCACCGCGGCCCGGTAGACGTCGCCCTTCACGACGTTGCCGTCCGGGTCGACGTCCATCTCCACGATGACGGCGAGGCGGTCCACCCCCTCGCCCAGCGACGTGTGATCCGTCGAGAGCGACTCGGGCAGCATCGGGAAGATCTTCGGCCCCGTGTAGATGGTGCACGTGTTGTGGGCGGCGTAAGCGTCGAGCGCCGACCCGCGGTGGACGAGCGCATCGACGTCGGCGATGCCCACGCGCACCCGCACGTGGCCGCCGGAGAGGCTCTCGGCCACCTCGATCTGGTCGAGATCGCGCGAGTCGTCGTTGTCGATCGACGACCAGGGCAGCGCCCGGAGGTCCTTCACGCCGGGGGTGTCGGCGGGCGCCGGGTGGAGCTTGGCCGCTTCGGCGAGCGCGGCGGCGGGCATCTCGGGCAAGAACTGGGCGTCCAGCATGGCTTGCCGGGCGCCTTGCACGAGATCGAAGTGCTTCGAGGTCGACATCGGTGGGTTCCTTTCGGGCATGCTAGCCGGCAACCGATGTCCGACCGCACAGGTTCCTCGACGCGTTCCTCGACGCCCTCGACGCCGACGCCGCCCCCTGCCACCGGGCCCGAATGGGGCAAGGGCACCCGCAGCGACAAGGAGCGCGAGTTTCTCGAAGGTCCGCGACCCCGCGGGGTCGAGCTCGGCGAGGCGCTCAACATCTTCTGGCAGTGCATGCGCGGGTTCCGCACCCTGCACTTCGTCGGCCCGTGCGTGACCGTCTTCGGCTCCGCCCGCTTCCGGGAGGACCACCCGTACTACGCGCTCACCCGCGAGGTCGGCCGGCAGCTCGCCGAGGCGGGGTTCACCGTGATGACCGGCGGAGGGCCCGGGCTCATGGAGGCGGCCAACCGCGGGGCCAAGGAGGGCGGGGGCTACTCGGTCGGCGCCAACATCATGCTCCCCGTCGAGCAGAAGCCCAACGCGTACCTCGATCGATGGATCGAGTTTCCGTACTTCTTCGTCCGGAAGCTCATGCTGCTCAAGTACTCCTACGGGTTCATCGCGATGCCGGGCGGCATCGGCACGCTCGACGAGATCTTCGAGACCGCGGTCCAGATCCAGACCGGCAAGATGCCGAACTTCCCGATGGTGCTCGTCGGAAAGAGCTACTGGGAGCCCCTCGTCGGGTTCATCCGGGACACGCTGCTGAAGGCCGGCACCGTCGACGCGGTGGACGTGAGCCGCGCGCTTCTCACCGACTCACCCGAGGAGGCGGTGGAGTTCATCCGCGAGCGAGCGATCAAGCCGTTCGGCCTGAAGTACGGTCCGCCGCCCCGGCGACGCTGGTTCCTCGGGGAGTGACCGGGGCGCGTTGACGCAAATGGTCGGGGCGCGATAGCTCTCGATCGCATGGGGAAAGCAAAGGCCTCGCTCGTGGCGACCCTCGGCATCGGCATGATCGTGATCGCCGGAAGCATCGGCTGCGGCGGGGCCAGCACGGCCCCCGCCGCGGCGGCGCCGGCGTCGGCGGGTGCGCCGGCCAGCGGCAAGCCGGCGTCGATGATGGACTCGGACAACGACGGCGTCATGGACGACGTCGACATGTGCCCGAACGAGAAGGAAGACGGAAAGGGCAGCGCGCCCGGCGACGGCTGCCCCGACGGCAAGGGCGCGAGCGCGAAGAGCGCCTGAGGGCGCGGCCGGGCCGATTCAGCGGCGGAGGACGAGGACGAGCGTCATCCCGGCGACGAGGATGCCGAGGACGACGACGGCGAGGATCCAGGGCAAGGGGGAGCGCGCGGGCGCAGGCGCGGGCGCGAGCGCGGGCGCGGGCGCGGGCGCGGGCTGCGCCGGCGCCATCACGAGCGTGCCGCCCAGGTTGTCGAGCGGCAGCGTGCTGGTCCCGATCGTGTCGCCGAAGCTGTCCGGCGAGACCCCCGTCCGGGGGCGCGCGGCGGCGTTCACGTCCCGGCTGGAGCCGTCGCGGCCGAGGCTCTCCTGCGTCCCCGCGGCCACCATGAAGGACTCCGCGAGCTCCTTCGCGGAGCCGAAGCGGGCGTTCGGATCGCGCGCGAGGGCCTTCACCATCCACGCGTCGATCTCCGGTGGGAGCTTCGCGTCGGGGGCGGCCAGCGAGGGCGGTGGGATGGAGCCAGCGAGGATCTTCCCGATGAGCGGCCCCAGCGCCTCCGCCGAGAACGGACGGAAGCCGGTGAGGCACTCGTAGACGACCACGCCCATCGCCCAGAGGTCGGTCCGGTAGTCGACGCTCTTCAGCCCCTGGGCCTGCTCGGGGCTCATGTAGTACGGCGTCCCGAGGAGCGCCCCGGTCCGCGTGGGGTCGATGCTCGAGTCGGAGAGCGCGTCGGTCGCCTTGGCGACGCCGAAGTCGAGCACCTTGACGATCTCGCCCTCGCCGTCCTTCGCCATGAAGATGTTCTCGGGCTTGAGGTCCCGGTGGACGAGCCCCGCCTCGTGGGCGCGCGCGAGGGCGCGACACACGTGCGACACGACCTGCGCCGTCTCGCCGCGCGACAGCCGGTCTCGCTCCTGGAGACGCTCGCGGAGGCTCTCGCCGACGAGCCGCTCCATGGCGATGTAGGGTTGCCCGTCGTCGGTCACGCCGTGGTCGTAGACCTGCACGACGTGCGAGCTCTTGATCCGCGCCGCGAGCTGCGCTTCGCGCAGGAAGCGCGCCCTCGGCTGCGGGAGCTTGCCGAGCTCCGAGTCGATGAGCTTGACCGCGAGCTCGGTCTTCAGCGTCGTGTGCTCCGCGAGGTACACCGAGCCCATCCCGCCCTTTCCGAGGAGCGAGATGAGGCGGTACCGATCGGAGATGAGCCGGCCTTCCATGCGCCCCCGAACCTATCATCAGTACGGCGGCTTCTCGTAGATGCCCTGCTTCGTCGCCGTCGCGGTCGGCGTGGCCGTCGGCGGCGTCGCGACGACACCGGAGGAGGCGGTGTTGCCCGCACCCTGCCGGTGCGTTCCCGCGGGACCGGCGCCCGCCGTCCCCGGGGAAGGATGCGTCAGCGCGGGCGAGGCCACCGGCGGAACGACGACGGGCGGTGACGCCGCGGGCGCCGTGCTCGCCGTCGTCCCCGCCGGCGGGGTCGTGCCGGTCGTCGGCGTGGAGAGCACCGGCGGGGGATCGGGCTGGGCGGTCTTCGCCGGTCCCGATCGGGTGAGCGCGAAGACCCCTCCGCCCGCGCCCAGCGCGACCATCGTCACGATGGCGATGGCCAGCGGCATGCGCGAGCGGCGCGGAGCCGTCGCTTGCACGGATGCGGAGAGCGCGGCCGCGATCTCGCCCGAGGTCCTCACCGGCGCGGGCACCACGACGCCACCGGCGTTGGCGCCCGGCACGCGCGGGTCGGCGTACTTCTCCAGCACGTCGATCAGCGGCGCCAGGCTATCGAGCCTCCCGGTGCGCTCCTTCGCGAGGCACCGGTCGAGGACGTCCGCCATGTCGGGCGGCAGCTCCGGCACGAACTCGCGGATCGAAGGGACGGCTCCCTGGAGGAACGTCGCGTACATCTGGCCGAGCGTGTCGTACGTCAGCGGGCGGCGGCCGGTCAGCGACTCGAAGATGATGACGCCCATCGCCCAGATGTCGGTGCGATGGTCGACGGTCTTGTCGCTCATCGCCTGCTCGAACGACATGTAGTGCGGCGTCCCGAGGATGGAGCCCGTGTTCGTCTGCTGCCCCTGCGTCTCCGAGCTGATGCGCGCCGGGTCGAGGACCTTCGCGATGCCGAAGTCGAGGACCTTGGTCGTGCGTCCACCGTCCGGCGTCGTGGCGAGGAAGATGTTGTCCGGCTTGAGATCGCGGTGAACGATCCCCTTGTCGTGCGCGGCGCGGAGGGCGCGGATCGCCGGGAGCAGGATCGCGGCGATGTCGTGGAGCCGCATCGCGCCGACGCGCTCGCGGTACCTCGAGAAGGGCTCCCCCTTCAGGAGCTCCATGACCATGACCGGCGTGCCTTCGGCGTCGGCGAAGACGTCGAACACCTCGATCACGTTGGGGTGCTGGATCGCGGTCGCCGCCCTCGCCTCGCGCATGAAGCGGCGGACGTGATCCTTGCCCGACCCCTGCGCGGAGCGAATCAGCTTGAGCGCCACCTCTTTGCCGGTGGTGTTGTGGCGCGCCGCGTACACCTCGCCCATGCCGCCCCGACCGATGAGTCGTTCGATCTTGAAGCGCCCGCCGACCAGAGCCCCATCGGGTAGCGAGCCGCGCGCCGCCTCGTCCTCTTCGACGGGGTTGTCTGCCACGACGCGGTCACTCTACTTCACGCCGCGTCACGTTGACAGCCCGCCGCGACCGCGTGAGCATAGGCGCCGTTCACGTGGGGAGCTTCGGTTCATCCTTCGCTCGGCTCGCGATGCCGGCGGTGCTCGCCGCGTCATCGTTCGTCACGGCCGGGGGCGTGCGCAGCGCCTCGGCGCAGACCACCCCGGCGGTGGACGACGCCACCGCGCGCGCACACTCCGCCTACGTGCACGGCGTGCAGCTCACCCACGATCAGCAGTGGGGGGAGGCCCTCGCCGCTTTCCAGGAGGCCGCGTCGCTTCGCGACCACCCGCAGGTCGAGATCAACATCGCTTACTGCCAGCGGGCTCTCGGTCGTTACGTCGCGGCCCGCAAGACGCTGCTGGCGGTGCTCGCGAAGCCGACCGGGCTCGATCCGGCGCAGATCGACGAGAGCAAGAGCCACCTCGCCGAGTTCGACCAGCTCATCGCTCGCGTCACGGTGCAGATGGATCCCCCGGGGGCGACGTTTGCCGTCGACGGCCGACCGGTGATCGAAGGCGACGCGAAGGACACCTATCTCGGCGGCGTGGCACCGGCCGGCGTCGGCGCGCCGCTCGGCAAGGCAGCGTTCACCGTCCTGCTCGACCCGGGCGCGCACGTGTTCCGCGCGGTGCGCGAGGGACATCAAGACGCGCTGGTCTCCCGCTCGTACCACGCGGGGGAGACCGCCTCGCTCGATCTGCATCTCGACGTGCTGCCGGCCACCATCGCCATCCACTCGGAGCCCGCGTCCGCCATCGTGCGCGTCGACTCGCGCGAGGTGGGGCTCGCCCCCATCGAGTTTCAGCGTCCGGCGGGTCAGTACAAGCTCGAGGTGCTGGCCGACCACTACGAGACGTACAAAGCGGCGCTCGATCTCTCGCCCGGGCAGCGGGCCGACATGACGGCCCGGCTCAACCCGTACACCGAGCCGCTGACGAAGAAGTGGTGGTTCTGGACCGGAGTCGCGGTCGTCGTCGCCGGCGGCGCGGTGGTGACGTACTTCGTGACGCGGCCCGCGCCGCAGCCGCCCCCCTACGACGCGGGGAGCGCGAACTGGCTGGTGCACACGTCGGGGATACGGTTCTGAGCTAGTTCGCGCAGCTCGGGCACTTCTGCTCGGTGCACGTTCCAAGCGAAGAGAACGCGGCCTGCGCGCTGGGGTACGCGCTCTGGCACGCGGTCTGGCACGCCATGTCCGTCGTCGCGCACTGCCCGAAGCACTCGGCGAAGAGGTAGCCTTCCGCGGTGCCGTTGAGCGCGACGAACTCGGCGGAGCAGCTCGCGTCCACGCACGTAGTACACGCGTCGTCGCCGCCGCACGCGGACGGCCCGTCGCAGAGGACCTCGGTGCACGCGAGGAGCTGCGCCCACTTGTCGAGGCTGGGGTTGGCCTTGGCGTTGCACCACTCGTCGCAGGAGTAAGGCCCCCCGTCCGGCGGCTGCGTGTTCGGCCCCGCGTCGTCGGGCACGCCGTCGTCGCAGTCGAGCTCGCAGTCGAGGAGGGCGAGGCACTCGGCGTCATTCAAGCAAGCGAGGCGAACGTCGCAGCATTTGTCGTGGATGCAGCCGTTGCAAGCATTCGCGGCATCGAGATCGGGCGCGCAGTTCTCGTTCAAGAGGCCTCCCTCGGCCCCGGCGTCGCCGCCACACGCCGCACACCCCGCGCCTGCGCCGGCGGTTCGACACGCCGTCAGCTGCGTCTGGGCCGCCTGTCCCGTGCTGCTGGTCGCCTGAGGACAGCCCGAAGCGCACGTGGGGTCGACGTCCCCATCCGACGCGAGCGGGCATGCGTCGAGGCGGGACACATAGGTCGCACAGTCGGGTGCCCCGTTGCATGCGGTGATGGCCGCCGCGCATGCGGTGGCCACGCACTGTCCGCACGCGCTGGCCCCGAAGGTCGCCTCCGAGGCGTCGGTCGACGCGTCGGCCACCGTGTGGCTGCCACCGCTGCTCGAGCTACAGCCGAGCGCGGACGCGAGCAGTGCACCTGCGAACACCCGGTTCATCGTCGCCCCTCTCCCGGCTACGGAAGACCCGACTTTACACGTCCACGCCGGTCGCGCATAGTCCTCCGCCGCCGGGGAGGCACGACGGGCGTGCGAACGTGGGCAGCGAGGGTTGCATGCGTCACCGCCGTTCTCGGCGTCGCGCCGGCGTGCTCGGACACCGCGCCGGCCCGGGCTCAAGTCGTCCTCGTCGTCGACACCGACGCCCACGTCGTCGGCGAGCTTCCGTCGAACCTCCAGGTGTCGCCCGATTCGGCCATCGATACGCTCCGCATCGAGGTGTTCGACGATCAGAACCACGAGGTGGACCTCCGCACCTTCGTCGTCGCCGACCCCGCGAGCTGGCCGCTGTCATTCGGGATCGAACCGTCGGCCGCGTTCGGGAGCGAGGTCCGCGTGCAGATCCTCGGCTTTCGCTCGCTCTTCTCTGCGAGCGGGACGGACTCGAACGGAAACGCCACCCTGGATCCGCGCCCGGAGGTCACGCTCGATCGCCTCGTCGCGCTCCCCCTCCCTTCGTCCGGGATCGAGTACGTGAGCGTCACCATCCAGACCGACTGCATGGGAACGCCGTCGAGCTTCGGCTCGCCACTGACCACGTGCATCGACGCGAGTCAGCTCACGGGGGACCCCCACACGGGAGTCACGGTGTCGGGCACCAGCCCCACCGCCGCATCGAGCGTGGGGACGTGGGCTCCCGCGCTCGAGGTGCCGTGCAACGCCACTCCCGGCGCGCAGCAGGTCTGCATCCCGGGGGGCTTCTTCATCCTCGGCGATCTGGACGCGGTGGGCGACGGGGAGACGATGGCCTACGAGACGGTCCCCCTGCGGCCGGTGATCATGTCTCCGTTCCTGCTCGACGAATACGAGTTCACAGTGGGGAAATTCCGCCAGCTCCTCGCGTCGGGCGCCTTCACCGGCGCGAAGCCGGTCCCCACGACGCCGTCGGATCCCTATGACCAGTTTTGCACGTGGCCGGCGAACAACGACGCGAGCCACGACGATTACCCGCTCAACTGCGTGCCCTACGCCAGTGCGCAGGCGCTCTGCGCGCTATCGACCGGTGGCGCGGGCCACGGCGCCCTGCCCACGGAAGCCCAGTGGGAGTACGCGGCGCGCGGTCGTGGCCAGCGCCAGCGCTACCCTTGGGGCAACGTCGAGCCGTCGTGCTGCTCCGCGAGCATCGACCGGGCCGGCCCCCCCGACGTCCCGACCCTGTGCCCCGGCACGGGGGTCGAGCCGGTGGGGTCCCACCCGCTGGCGCCGTCCTGCATGGTCGGCGGGGTCATCACCGGTGACGTCTCTCGGGACGGGGTGTTCGACATGGCGGGCAGCCTGTCGGAGGTGCTCGGCGACTTCGAGCAGGCCTACAGCGCCTCGTGCTGGATGCCGCCGGCCATCCTCACCGATCCATCGTGCCAGGCCACCAACGCCGCCAGTGGACAGCGCGGCTCGAACTGGAACGGGGGCGAGGCGACGGCTTTCTTGCCCCTGCGCAACAGCGCGAGCAGCGACGGCGATCCGACGACCGGCTTCCGCTGCGCCTACGCGGACACCGCGCCATGAGGACATCCGGCATCGGCCTTCTCGCCGCGGTGACGGTCGCACTCTCGTGCGGGGGACGGACCGCCGCGCCCCGGGATCAGTGGAAGGTGTACCTCGCGACCGACGCGCCAGTACCCCAGCTCGGGCAGGAGGTGCTCGTCGAACTGCTCGACAGCTCCGGGAATCCCATCGCGGGCGAGAGCCGGCTCCTCGACGGCTCGAGCAGCGACCTCTGGCCGATCTCGTTCGGCATCGTGCCCGACGCCGGAGCGAGCCCGCCGCGCATGCGAGCGCGCTTCTACCGTCTCGACGAGACGGGCTCCGACGGCACGCCCGCCGGGACCATGATGATCGACGCGACGGCGACTCTCCCGCCGGCCTCCGGCGGCGTCACCGAGACGGCGCTCACGCTGGCGATGGCCTGCTTCGGCGTCGCGGCCGACGTGATGAATCAGCAGACGTGCAACCCGGCCACCGGACAGCTCGACGCCGAGCCGACGCTCCCGGCGGGGGTCGACCCGAGCTCGCTGCTGCAAGTGGGGAGCTGGGGGCCGGCGGCGAGCGTGCCTTGCTCGGGCCAGCCGCCCGACGGCATGGTCTGCGCGCCCGGGGGGGCCTTCATCCTGGGCAGCACGCAGTACTTCCCCGCCGGCGCCGACCCGGTCCCGGAGCACCTCGTGCAGCTCGGCGCTTTCGCGATCGATGCGAACGAGGTGACGGTCGGCGCCGTGCGCCCGCTCGTGCAGGCGGGCAAGCTGACGATGCCCGGCGTCGGGGATCCCGCGGGCTTCACGCCCCCGGAATGCATGTATCTCGGGAACACGGAATCGAAGAACGACGGCTATCCCGTCAACTGCGTATCGTGGAGCACCGCCAACCAGGCGTGCGCGCTGCTCGGGAAGCGGCTGCCGACGGAGGCCGAGTGGGAGTACGTCGCCGGAGGCCTCGGCGCGAAGCTCCCCTACCCGTGGGGCGCCGATCCGAACATCTGTCACTACGCCGTCGTCGCCTCGGGACGCGCCCTCATCGCGACGCCGGAGCCCACCGAATGCCTCGTCCCCCCCGCGGCGCCGGGCCCGGTGCCGGTCGCGAGCGTGAGCCTGGACATCGTCGCGAGCGGCGTCCCGAGCATCGGAGGCCAGGTGCTGAACCTCGCCGGAAACGTCGACGAGTGGGTGGCCGACGTCTTCGACCAGTACTCCGGCCCCTGCTGGCAGACGGGTGCCACCCTCCTCGTCAACCCGCTCTGCACGGCGTCGGTGGCCGGCACGTCCCCGGCCGTCCACTCGATCCGCGGCGGGTCCTGGCAGCTGCAGGCGCTCAGCGCGTCGGTCCATTTCCGCGACGCCTCGAGCGCCGATTCTCCCGCCGTCGCCACCGGCTTCCGCTGCGCCATCTCCATGTAGGGCGGCCCTGCGCTCCCCCTCACTGCTGCGGCATCCACACCTTCGCGCCGATCGGATCGAACACCACCGCCCCCGCGTCGACGTAGAACGACTGCGCGACCTGCGCCGCGGGGACCGTCCAGGTGCCGATGCCGCCGCAGACCAGCGCCGCCTTCGGGGTGTTCTTGGCGAAGAGGATCGCATCGGACACGCTTCGCGCCGCGGTGCCGCTGTCCGCGACGAACTCGAACGACGTCCCGGCGGCGAGGCGATAGGCCTCCACGGTCTCGCTCGTGCCGTCGACGCAGGTGGTCAGCGTGAGGTCGAGCGACGCGTCGCGCACGATGGCGCCCGGGTTCTGCGCCATGAGGGTGGCCAGGTACGCCTGGTTGATGTTGACCGAGTGGTGGTCGACGTCGTCGTCGAAGCCCGTGTCGAGCTGGGCGAGCGCCG
>JBEKGQ010000107.1:0-13161 GCA_050012715.1 Polyangiaceae bacterium | reverse complement strand
CAGATCCGCGACACGCTCTGGAAGACGCGCGTGAAGGACGAGACCGACAAGCTCACCGCGTCCCTCCGTGCCGCGAAGCTGAAGGACCTCGACGACTCGCTGCTCGCGACCCTCGGGCCGACCCCCTCCGGCGACGCGGCCGCGCCGCACGCCGCGGCCCCCGCGGCGCCGCCGAAGTGACGCGCTGACGCCCGGCCTCGCGCACGCCTCTACTCGAGCGTGGGGCAGCCCTGCTCGACGTGGACCGACAGCGCCATGCCGGTCTCGACCGCGCTGCACGTCGACCCCTCGAGGGTGACCTTCGTCCCCGCGAGAGTCCACCCGTTTGGGCCGTCCTGCGGCACCTCCGTGCCGTTCACGAAGAGGTTCACCAGCGCGGGGTCGACGGGCGCCGTGCTCAGCGTGAACGTGCAGCTCGCCGTCGCCTGCGCCGCGATCTCCCCGAGCGCCGCGGAGAGCGCGCCGGTGTCGGACGTATCGACCTGGTAGTAATACGGCTCGCTCGCCTTCGCCGCGCCGCCCGCGATGGCCAGCTCGTCGAGCACCGCCGCGTAGGGCGCGCTCCCGGGGATGCCCATGACGAACGTCTCCACGCCGGCCGCGCGCATCGCCGCCACGGCCGCGGTGGCCGCCACTCCGTCGAGGCAACCCAGGCCGCCGATGCCGGTCGTCGGGTCGCAGCAGTTGGGCGGCCCCCCCGTCGGGCAACCCGGCACCCCGTCCATGTTCGACGTGCACGCCGCCGCGTCGCACGACAGCGCCGCGTCGCAGTTGGGGCCCCCGTCCGTGGCGAGGATGGCGAAGGTGAGCTGCGGGTACGACGAGAGCTCCGGCACCAGCGCCTGCAGCGTGGCCGCGGTCGGCGTTCCGCCGGTCGGATTGAACGACGTCGCGGCGAGGAACGCCGCCGCCGTCGCCCCCTGCGCGTCGCCCGGCTGCAGCGGCATCACCTCCGTCCCCGTCGCGCACGCCCCGAGCCCCTGCTGCGGGAAGACCGCCGCCCCGAACGCCGCCCGCGACCCGAGCTGGCCGATCACGGTGGCGATCCCGGCGCGGACGTTCGCCCACTTGTTCTCCTCCTGCATGCTCGTCGAGCCGTCGAGCACGAAGTAGAGGTTCGGCGCCTTCGTATCGAGCGGGATCTCCGTGCCGATGCACGCGGGCCCGGTCACCCCGCCGTCCTCCGTGTCGAGCGGGACGAGCAAGCCCGTTCGCGCGCCGCACGCCACCGCCGTGAACACCGTCAGGGCCAGCGTCCACGCGATCCGCGACGCGCTGGTCACGGCGGCTCCTCTTGCCCCTCGACGTCCACGACCTGGAGCGCCCGCGAGGCCGCCGAGCGCTCGGCCAGCCGCTTGCTCCGCCCCTCTCCTTGCGCGAGGGCACGCTCGCCCACCATCACCGCGATGACGAACACCTGGTCGTGCGGCGTCCCTCGCACCTCCACCAACCGGTACGTCGGCGACGGCATCCCCCGCGCCTGCACCCGCTCCTGCAGCGCGCTCTTCGGGTCCGCCGCGCTGAGCGTCTCGGCGTGCTCGTAGCGCTCGCGCACCACCTCGCGCACGAGCGCCCGCGCCCCCTCGAGCCCGCGCGACTCGTAGACCGCCGCCACCAGCGCCTCGGCCGCGTCGGCCAGCACGTTGGTCTGCTCGCGCTCCGTCCCCAGCTTCGCGCCTCGACCGAACGCCACGCACGACCCGAGGTCCACGCTCCGCGCCCACTCCGCCAGCGCCTCGCCGCTCACCAGCGCGCTCCGCATGCGCGTCAGCTTGCCCTCGTCCGCGTCGACGTGCGACTGCACGAGCATCTCGCTCACGCACAGCCCCAGCACCGCGTCGCCCAGGAACTCGAGGCGCTGGTTGTCCGTGCCGTCGGTCTCGTTGGCGAAGCTCGGGTGCGTGAGCGCCTCCTCGAAGCGCGCGATCGGCCCCTCGCCGACCAGCGCCTCCAGGCGCGCCCGCAGCGCGTCCCGGGCCAGGAGGAGGTCCTCGTCGCTCATGCCGCGCTACCGTGGGCCGAGCCCGTCGGTCGCCTCGGCCGCGTCGAGGTCGAGCTGGGACACGCCCCCCGCGTCGTGCGTCGACCAGAGCACCTTCGCGCGCCCCCACCCGAGGTCGACGTCGGGGTGGTGGTCGCGCTTCTCCGCGAGGCAGCCCACGCGCACCACGAACCCCAGCGCGGCGCTGAAGTCGGGGAACGTGAACTTCTTCGCGATCGCCCCCGCGCCCGCGCGCTCCCAGCCCGCGTGCGCCTTCAGCCACGCGTCCACCGCCGCATCCTCCAGCTTCGTCGGTCGTGCCATGCTCTCGATGGTACCCGGCCGGGGCGGGGTCGCGCATGCCCTGGAACTCCGGGGCGCGGCGGTTGTCTCCTCCGCCATGATGCGAGGAGTCACCGCGCCGCCGCGCTATGCTCGCCCCGTGGCGCTCCTCGCGTGCCCCTTCTGCCGCGAGATGTTCGAGCGGGGCGAGAGCCCCACCTGCCCCGTGTGCGGCGTCTCCCTCGTCGCCTTCGAGAAGCTCCCCATCTCCGAGGAGGCTCTCAGCGAGGACGGCATCGTCCGCCAGCCCGAGTGGGAGCCCCTTCCGTTCACGTACCTCGGCCGTAGCCGCGGGGCGCTCGTGCTCCTCGCCGTGGCTGGGCTCGTCGCCTTCTTTGCGCCCTGGGTGGACATCACGATGCCCGACGTCGTGTCCTACTCGGGCTTCGAGATGGCGCGGCGCCTCGGCTGGGCCTGGGGGGCCGGCGTCGCCTGGTTCGTGCTCTTCCCGATGGTCGTCACGCGGCGCAGCATCATGAAGATGCGCGGCGCGCGCGTGGCCGCGTGCTTCCTCGCAGCAGTCCCCGGCGTCACCGCCGCGCTCCTGCTCGCGCGCTCGCAGCAGGGGACGCACGGCCCGGTTCCGTTGCATTTCACCTGGGGCTGGGGCCTCTACGCCTCGCTCGGGCTCTCGCTCCTCGCGCTCCCGTTCGCCTTCTTCTTCGGCGGGCGCCTCGACGACATCGCCCTCCGTCGCGGGACATCGGCGGGCCAGGTGGTGCACTGACCCGTCACCCGTGTCAGACTCCTCGCGAAAACGGCGCAGACGAGGAGAGGAGCCCGGGTGCGAACCCCGAACCAGGCGGCGAAGACGCGCGAGACCGAGGAGCTCGTCGAGGTCGACGTGCCGGCGACGGTCGTGTGCGCGCACTGCGGCGACGCCGACTGCCCCGGGTGCGTCAACGAGCTCACCCGCTCCGGCGTCGTGGCCGTCGTCCCCTGGGAGCGCCCCGGCGCCTCCGCGTGGACGCGCCTCTGGACGACCGCCCGCGCGACCACGTTCGACGCCGACCGCTTCTTCGAGACGCTGCCCGACGGCCCCATCGCGCCCGCGTTTCGCTTCGCCGTCGCGAGCGAGATGATCGCCTCCACCGCGATGGGCCTGCTGCTCTTCATCCCGCTGGCGGTGCTCGCGCCCGGCTGGGTCAAGCACCTGCTCCTCGACGAGGGGGGCCTGCTCCTCCGCGTCGCGGTGGCCGGCATCCCCGCCCTCGCGACGCTCCTCGTCGCCGCCCACGTCGCGCACGGCTGGGCGCTCGACGTCGGGGCCCGCCGCTCCGGCGCCCGCCCGGCGACGACGCGCGCGCTGCGCTTCGGCCTCTACGCCGCGGGGTGGGACCTCGTCATCGGCCCGCTCGGCGCCGTCGTCGTCGCCGCGAAGGAGGGCCTGCGCGCCTCGCTCTCCATCGGCGCCGTCGGCATGGGCCTGCCGGGACGCAGCGCGCGCGCCTTCCTGCGCGGCTGCTACCGGCTCGAGGGCAGGTCCGCCCAGCCCGCGCTGAACGCGTCCTACGCCGCGGCCGCCATCGCCACCGCCGTCGGCGCGATCGCCGTCATCGGCGCCATCGTCGCCGCGCTCGTGATCTGAGTCGACCGGGCCCGCTCCGCGCGTCACTTGCTCGCCGACGCGGCGGGCGCGGCGGCGGTGTCCAGGTGGAACACGAAGTCCCGCGGCGCCTCGCGGTGGCACCCGACGCACGCCTGCTCGCGCGCCCACGCCACGACGTGCCCGCCCGCGTCGACCACGACGAAGCGCCACGCGCCGCTCTGCTTCTCCATGACCAGCAGGCCCGCGGCGCGGTCGCCCTTCCCCGTCCGCTCGATCGTCTCCTCGACCAGCAGGGCTCCGTCCGGCGCGTTCCCGGGCGCGTCCCACGCCGCGCGCCCCACGTCGTTCGCCCACAGGACGCCGTCGAACCGCTCCGCGTGCCCGCGCGACACCGCGCGGTCCGTCAGGCGCGCCAGGTGCTCGCGGAAGTCCGCCGCCACCGGCGACGGCGCCTCCACCGCCGCGTCCACCGGCTTCGCCGAGGGCGCGCTCGTCTCGGCGTGCGGCGACGACACGCCCACCGCCGGACCGGCGTCCGCGTGGCACGCGCTCACCGCCGCCAGCGCTAAAAGGAGACGCCCGCCTCGAAGGACATCGTCCACTGCTTGCTCCCGGAGACGCCGAGGTTCGCGTTTTCGGCGCTCGGCTCCTCGAGGTCCATGGCGAACTGCCCCGCCAGGTAGAGGATCTCGTACCGGTACGTCAGCCCCGCGATGCCTCGCCAGCGGTCGATGGTGTCCTTCTGCAGCGTCGTCAGGTTGTTGAACGCGTTGGAGCTGGACCCGCCGTTCTTGCAGACCGGCGCGCCGGTGTACGAGCCGCCGACGCCGCCGTTGGGCACGTTGGGGTTGCCCGGGACGTTGGTGCCCTCGTAGCCGCACACCGACAGCGGGTCGACCGTCGGCGCCAGGTTCACGACCGTCGAGTCCGCGTAGATGATGAGCCGCTGCACGCCGACGTAGGGCGTGAGGACGGCGCTGTCCGCCAGCGTGAACGGCTTGGAGATCTGCCCGTCGATGCCGACCGTCGTCAGGAAGAAGTCCGACGAGCCGCCCACCGTGCGCACGCCGCCGCCGATCGCGATGTCCGGCAGGTAGCCGAGGATGCCGGTGCGGAAGCCCTCGAGGATCGACCAGTGGAGGTCCGCCCCGCCGATCCAGAGCGAGGTGTTCGCCAGGTAGCCGAGCGACCCGGCGATCTCGAGGCCGAAGGGCAGGCCCTTGCGCGCCTTCAACGAGTAAATCTGCAGGATGGAGTCGGGGTACTTGTTCACGCCCGAGAACGCGTTCGTGTTCGGGTTCACGTCGCCCTGCGTGCCCACGTGCCAGTACTGCGTGCCCGTCTTGTCGGTCGCGTCGGCGTTGATGTGCGCGAAGCTCGCCTCGAAGCTCAGCGCGAAGCCGCCGAAGCCGGTCGTGCGCGCGGGGTGGAACGCGGTCGGCGCGATGGCGTAGCCGAGCTCGCTCATCATGTTCGACCACGACACGTTGTTCGGCAGGCACGCCTGGTAGCTGGCGGCCGTCGTCGCGATCTGGCAGTTCGCCTCGCCCGGGGGGTTCAGGTAGAAGCGGTCCGGCACCGGGTCCATCGGCGCTGCTCGCGCGGTGCGCGTCGCGACGCAGGTGGCGAGGGACGCGAACGCGAAGGCGACCTTCCAGTGTCGGCGCAAGAGGGTTTCAGGCTACGGTTTGCGCGGCGCGAGCGTCAAGGTGGTGCTACGGCGCGCGGGCCGACGACGCATGCCGCGAACCTCCTCCACGACCCCACGCCTCCGCGCAAAACCCCTCACGACGGCCCTCCACATCGTCCTCGTCGAGCCGGAGATCCCGCCCAATACCGGCAATGTCGCCCGCCTCGCAGCCGCGACCGCCTCGCCGATGCACCTCGTCGGCACCCTGGGGTTCCGCATCGACGACCACAGCGTCCGCCGCGCCGGGGTCGACTACTGGCACCTCGTCGACGTCCGCCAGCACGTCGACTTCGAGCATTTCCTCCACGCCTTCGCCCGCGAGTCGCCGGGCGGCCGGCTCCACCTCTTCAGCGCCATCGCCACGACGAGCTACCTCGACGCCGCGTTCGCCCCCGGCGACGCGCTCGTCTTCGGCCGGGAGAGCGTCGGTCTCTCCGAGGAGCTCCTCGCCCGCGTCCCCGACCGCGCCGTCGGCATCCCCACCCTCGGCGCCGTCCGCTCGCTGAACCTCGCCAACGCCGTCGGCATCGCCCTCTACGAGGCCCTCCGCCAGACCGGCACGCTCGCCACCACGTTCACCGGGTAGCTCGCCTCCCCTCATTCGTACGCGGGGATCCCCGTGACGTGCTGGCCGAGGATCAGCGTGTGGATGTCGTGCGTGCCCTCGTAGGTGAACACCGTCTCCAGGTTGCACATGTGACGCATCACCGGGTACTCGAGGGTGATCCCGTTGCCGCCGAGGATGTCGCGGCAGACGCGCGCGATCTCGAGCGCGCCCCGCGCGTTGTGCCGCTTGATCATGCTCACGTGGGCCGGCTGCAGCTGCTTGGCCGCCTTGAGGCGCGCCGCCTCGTGCACCTGGAGCTGCATGTTCGACAGCGTCGTCAGCATCTCCGCGAGCTTGGCCTGCACCAGCTGGTGCGACGCGATGGGTTTGCCCGCGAACTGCACCCGGTGCTTCGCGTAGTCCACCGCGCAGTCGAAGCACGCGCTCGCCGAGCCGATGACGCCCCACGCGATGCCGAACCGCGCCGCGGTCAGGCACGAGAGCGGCCCCTTCATCCCGCGCACGCCGCCGAGGATCGCGTCCTTCGGCACCCGCACGTCCTCGAGAATCAGCTCGCTCGTCACGCTCGCCCGCAGGCTCACCTTCTTGTGGATCGAGCGCGCCTCGAAGCCCTTCGTGTCCGTCGGAACGAGAAAGCCGCGCACCTCGCCGTCGACCCCGCCGAGCTTGGCCCACACGAGCGCCACGTGGGCGAGGTTCCCGTTCGTGATCCACCGCTTCGTCCCGTTCAGCACGAAGCTGTCGCCGTCGTCCCGCGCCGTCGCGCGCATCCCGCTCGGGTTCGACCCGAAGTCCGGCTCGGTGAGGCCGAAGCAGCCGATGATCTTCCCCCTCGCCATCTCCGGCAGGTAGCGCTGCTTCTGCTCCTCGGAGCCGAAGGCGTGGATCGGGTACATCACGAGCGACCCCTGCACGCTCGCGAACGAGCGCACCCCCGAGTCGCCCCGCTCGAGCTCCTGCATCGCGAGCCCGTAGCCGACCTCGCTGAGGCCGGCGCAGCCGTACCCGTGCAGGTTGCACCCGAGCAGGCCCAGCTCCGCGATCTCCGGGATGAGCTCCGTCGGGAACGTGCCCTTCTCCCAGTGGTCGGCGATACCGGGCAGCACGCGCGCGTCGACGAACGCGCGGACGCTCTGCGCGATGGCGCGCTCCTCGGCGGTGTGGTGGCGGGCGAGGTCGAAGAAGTCGGGCATGGGCGCTGCCCGACCGCGTACCACAGGCTCGCGCCGGCCGGGTACCCGCAGCCGCGGGCTTCAGGGCGCCGAGGCCGCCTTCTTGAAGGCCCTGGCGAGCTTCTCGAGGTCCTTGTCCGTCCGCGCCATCTCCTTCTCGGCGTCCGCCACGCGCGCCGCCGCGATGGGCATCGCGGAGATGGCGCTGCGGTCGGCCATGAAGCCGGTCACGTACGCCGGGAGCTTGCCGTACGCCGTCAGCTCCGGCGGGATCCACGGCGACTTCTGCTCGCTCAGCGCGGTCTGGTGGTCCGGCCCGTTCGCGCAGCCCTGCCCGGCGGTCATCGTGAAGCCGTAGAGGCCGCGGAGCACGCCGTCGTCGCCGTAGGCCGCGCGCGACCGGTAGAGCGTCGGGTTCTCGGCGTGGTCGCTCGCGCACCCCTGCACGATGAGGTCGGCCTTGGCCTTCGCCGAGAGCGTCTCGGTGGGCGGGTCGGGCAGCGTCAGCTCGACGATCGCCTCCTTGTCCATGTCGTACGCGAACGACGCGCCCTCGTCCGACTCGTCCCCGCCGCAGCGCGTGGTGCTCTTGCTCACGTCGGCGAAGAAGAACGTGCCCACCACGCCGGCGAAGGTCACCGACGCGTCCTGCGCCGCGACCTGCGCGGAGCAGCCCGACTCGAACGTGTAGTTCTTGACCCACGGCTCCTGGACGCGCCCCGTGGCGAGGCTCTCGAGCTGCGGCTCGTCGAGGCTGGCGGTCGCGGTCTTCTTGCACTTGCTCGAGTCCCGGAGGCATACGTCGCACTCGCCGCAGTTCGTCAGCTTCGTCTTCTTCGAGCGGAGCACCCACAGCTCCTTCGGCGACGCGACGACCACCTCCTGCCGCTCCGCGACCACCTTGGGGCTCTGCCCCGCCGGCTCCACGAGCACGGTGCGAAAGCCCCCGTTCGCCGCCCCGCTCTCGATCCACACGAGGAACGCGCCCGCCGACACGAGCTGCGGCGCCGGCGGCTCGGGCGGCGCGGGCCTCGGCGGCGGCGCGGGCGGCGGCGCCTCGACGGACGCCACCGGCGCCGACGCCGTCGCCGACGGCGCCGCGATCACTGGGTGCGCGGGCGGTGGCGGCGGCGCGGAGTTGCACTGCGCGAGCGGAAAGACCGTCGCCACCGTCAGCACCGCAAGCACCCCGAGCCCACGCCTCATGAAGCCGAAGATAGAACAGCCGAGGCCGCCGGGAACGCCAAGAAGATGCTCCTGGCGCCCCGGCGGCCCGGCCTCACGCGACCCGCCTCAGGACTTCGGCGTGGTCCCCGGCGTCGCGGTGGAGGCGGCGGGCGCGGTGATGGCCGCCCGCTTCCTCTTTCCGACCACGCCCCGCGCGGCGACGGTCGCGGCGCGCTTCTTGGCCGCCGCGGCCTTCGTCGCCGCCGTCGGCACCTGCTTGACCACGGGCTCCAGCCCGTAGTCCGCCAGCACCTCCGGCGTCTTCTTGTTCACGAGAAGGAAGTAGCCCTTCAGCGAAAGGTACGTGGCATCGGCCGCGGCTTCGGCCGCCGCCTCGTCGGCCACCGCCTTGTGGTACGCCGCCTCCGCGACCGCCGTGGCGCTCTGGGCGTCGTTGGACGCCTGGAGCACCGCGATGACCTGCGGCTGCAGCGTGGCCACGCCATCGACCAGAACGGTCTGCTTGGCGGTGTAGTTCTTCTCGAGCCCTGCGATCATGAGATTGTTGCGATTCGCCTTGTCTGCCTTCGTCACGGTGCACCTCGGTTCATGGACACAAAGGGAGACCTGGCCTCGCACCATGCGAAGCCGCCCGCTCCCTCGGCCCGGAAGTGGGGAAATCGGGCTCTCTTCTCTCCACAAATCGACCGAGGGGCGGTCGATTTCCGCAAGTCATCGAATTTCCTCGGCGGCGGCGGGGCCCTGGATGCGCTGCATGCGTCCTCGGGTGACCCACGGGCGTCCGATCGTGACCATCGGACGCATGAAGGTCACCCAAGGGCGTCCGATCGTGACGATCGAAGGCATGAAGGTCACCCAAGGGCGTTCGATCGTGACCCAAGGGCGTTCGATCGTGACGATCGAAGGCATCAAGGTCACCCAAGGGCGTTCGATGGTCACCCGAGGACGCCCGATGGTGACGATCGGACGCACCTTCGCGATGAGCGCCTACCGCTGGATGCGGATCGTCGGCGTCGCGCCGGTGAAGTCGGCGCGGAGGGTGGCCTTCTCGCCGCCCTTGAGGCTGAGCGACGTGCTCTTCGACTCGCCGGTGGCGGGGAACGTGAAGACCACCGCGTGCGCCCCGGGCTCCACGGCGAGCTTCAGCGGCGACGCCCCGCGGGACACGCCGTCGACGGTCACGGTGGTCCCATCGCCGAGCAGCGTGATCGACGCGCGCTCCACGGCGGCGGAGGCGGTCGGGTTCGAGGTCGGGGTCGGGGTCGGATTCGAGGTCGGGGTCGGATTCGAGGTCGGGTTGGAGGTCGGGGTCGGGGTCGGGGTTCCGGTCGCCGTCGCGGTCCCGGTTGCCGTCGCGGTCACCACCGTCGTCCCCGGCGGCACGTCCGGCCCCGCCGCCCCCTTCCCGAGGAAGAACGCCGCCACCCCCACCGCCGCCACGCCCACCACTCCGCCCAGCAGGAGCCCCCGCCGCGCCGGCGCCGCCGCGGGCACGTCGTCCTTCCGCGGGTCCGTCTCGATGGGCCGCGTCGCCACCGTCTCCGTCTCTTTGCCCGGCGGCGGCTTGCTCGACAGGATCTTCCGCGTCCCCTGCTCCTGCGTCTCCTTCCAGCCGCCCACCTCGCTGCGCGCGGCGAACGTCCGCGTCCCCACCTGCGTCGCGGTCGGGCGCGACGGCGGGCGCTGCAGGATGGCCTTCTTCTCCGTCGACGCCGGCGGCGGGTTGTCCCGCACGTCCTTCACCCGGTCGCCGAGCTTGCGCGCCACGTCGTGGAGGTCGACGCCGGTCAGGAACTTCCGCAGCGCGCGCGACAGGTCGTCCGCCTGCTGCGGGCGGTCCTTCGGGTCGAGCGCCATCGCGCTCGCCATCACCTCGTCGAGCGGCAGGAGCCGGATGTCCACGTCGCTCGGCTTCGGATGCGGCGCGTGCATCGCCGCCTCGATCTCCTCGCGCGTGCGCTTGCGGAACGGGGCCTTGCCGCTCCACAGCTCCATCAGCAGGACCGCCACCGCGAACACGTCCGCCGCGGGCGTCAGCTCCTTCCCCTCCATCTGCTCCGGCGGCATGTGCCCCGGCGACCCGAAGACGCCCTCGCCGGTCGGCGCGGTGGCCACCGGCGAGCTGATCCCGAAGTCGATGACCTTGACCTGCCCCTCGTAGTCCACCATCACGTTGCGCGGCGTCACGTCGCGGTGGACGACGTGCATGCGCCGGTGCGCGTAGTCGAGCGCGCGGCACACCTCGATGCCCACGTAGGCGCCCTCCTCCGGCGAGAGCGCCGTCTTCTCTTCGCGCCCGGCGCGCAAAAGCTCGGCGAGGCTGGCCCCCTCGACGAACTCCATCGCGAGGAAGTACGTCCCGAGCTCGACCCCGAGCTCGTACACCGGCACGATGTTCGGGTGCGCGAGGGCGACCGTCGTCTTCGCCTCCTCGACGAAGCGCTTCACGAACTCGTCGTCGCACGCGAGCTCGTCGCGGATCTGCTTCACGACGAGCTTCTTCTCGAAGCCCCCCGCGCCACGCAGCGTGGCCAGGACGACGCGGGCCATGCCGCCTCGCGCCAGCTCGCGCTCGAGCACGTACTTGCCGAAGACTTGGGGGTACATTCGGGTCTCGGTGGGACCACGCCTCCTCGGTCATCGTAGCAAGAACGGGCTCGCCCTCGTGGCCGTCCTCGCGAGCGGCGTGCTCGCGGCCAGCGGCTGCCACAAGAGCCCCGTCGTGACGATGCGCACCGTGACCGCGTACGTCCCGCTCGCGTGCGCCGCCGACGGGGGCGCCTACGCCGAGTACTACGCCTACGGCGACTTCGAGCCGACGCCGCCGGCGACGGGGTACTTCCTCAGCGCCGTCGGCACGACGCTGGCGGGGATCGACGACGAAGCGCGCGCGCTCGTCGTCACCGCGTCCGAGAGCGCGAGCGCGTGGGAGGGCGTCGGCCCCGTGCCCGGCTCCGGCGACGTCGACGTGCTGCTCCTGCCGACGCTGCGCTCGTGCGCGCTGACGACGCCGGTCGGCCCGCGCACCGGCTCGACGATGGCGCCCATCGGGGGCGAAGAGGTGCTCATCGTGGGCGGCACCGGCAACCCGACCCCGCCGTCCTACATGGCGCGGCTCGACACCGGCGAGGTCACGTCGCTCGGCGCGCTGGACCTGCAGACCCCGCGGACGAGCGCGAGCATCACGGCGTGCGCCGCGGGCGCCCTCGTGGCGGGGGGAGCGACCGACAGCGGGCCGGTCGCGACGGCGGAGGTGTACTCGATGGCCGCGGGCGGCTTCACCGGCGGCGCCTTCCCGCTGAGCGAGCCGCGCGCGCAGCACGGGGCGGTGGTCCTCGCGACGGGCGAGACGCTGCTCGTCGGCGGCGTCGGGAGCGGCGGCGCGAGCGACGTGCTGCAGTCGATGGACGTGGTCGACCCGGTGGGCCGGGCCTCGCACGAGGAGGGCGTCGGCAACCTGACGACGGCGCGGCGCAACCCCACCGTCCTCGCGCTCGCGTCGGGGGAGATCCTCGTGGGCGGCGGCCTGGACGGCACGGGCGCGCCGGTGACGTCGTTCGAGTGGTTCAACGCGGACACGACCCCGGCGTCGAGGACGACGACACCGCTGCTGCCGGGAACGGTGTCGACGATGATCGCGCTCGAGGCGGGCGGCGCGCTGGTGGTCGCGCAGACGCTGGCGTCGGCGCCGGCGGGCTTCCAGAACGCGTGGGTCATCGATGCATCCGGGGTGCTCGTGCCGGCGACGCCGATCCCGCCGCCGGTGGCGAGCCCGGTGCTCTTCGGCGGCGCGGGGGGCGCGCCGGTGCTGTGGACGGGCGACCGCTGGCTCCAGTGGCAGCCGTACGCGGGGGCCTTCGGCGAGATCCCGGTGCTCGACGCCGCGCCCGCCATGGTCGGCGACGCGACGTGCAGCCCGGACCCGGGCCTCGCGATGTGGCTCGATCCCGGCGACCAGCAGCTCACGCTCCTGCGCTTCGACACGCGGAACGCATACTCGTCGGTCGAGAACCCGCTGCTCGTGACGGGGCCGGACGACCTGTCCCCCGACGGCCTCGGCACCGTGAGCTGGGACATCGACACCGGCCTCACCGTCCAGCCGGGCTCGGCGGCCTTCGTGACCGACCGCACCTACGCCGACGTCGACGTCGCGGTGACGGTCGCCACGGGGCCGGCGGCGGTGGAGCTCCGCGACGCCACGGGCGCGCTCCTCGACGTCCCCGGGGGCTGCCTGCCGCCGGTGACCCCCGGGCCCGGCCAGACGCTGCTGGTGCACCGCCGCGGGGCGAACGTGACGTGGAGCCTCGATGCCACGCAGGGCACGTGCAACCCGCTGCCGAACGGCGACGCGCGCGTGTCGGTCGGGGTGCGTGCGGAAGGCACAACCCCGGCGGTGGTGATGAATATGATCGTGTCGAGGGTGGGTTCGCCTTGACGGATTGGCGAGTTGACCAAATAGTCAACTGCCATGGCGCAGCCCACCTACTCGTCGTCCACCCCCGCCCCCGTCCAGCAGACCGCCTACGCCGCCGCCGCCAGCGCCGCGAGCAAGCGCGCGAAGGAGGGGCCCTCCGGCACCGAGACGCTCTCGGTCACCGGGCCCATGACGTACACGTGGGACTACGCGTGCCAGCGTCCGGACTTGCGGATCCTCTACGAGAAGAGCAAGGA
>JBEKGQ010000106.1:0-13181 GCA_050012715.1 Polyangiaceae bacterium | reverse complement strand
ACCTCGCGGGACGGCCGGAGGACGAGGCGGTCCTCGCCGCCGGGCAGGTGTCCGCCGAGGCCGCCTCCGCCCTGAGGGCCATGGTGACCGGGGAGGTCACATAGGAAAGCAGACGTCCTGGGAGGTCGCGGTGTCGCCGTACTGCTCGACGCTCTCGCAGACGTAGCCCTCGCGGCACTGCGGATCGCTCGGGTTGCAGACGGCGAGACAGAAGCCGCCCTCGGCGCCGAAGTCCGCGCAGAACGTCTGCGCCTCGGAGGACGACGACGGGCAGCTCGCGGTACACGTCAGCGTGCACAGCCCTCCGGGGAACTGCGTGGCGCACATGCCCTCGGTGCCGTCGTAGGAGCAAACGCCGCTGCCGATGCACGGGTCGCCGATCCAGGCCGAGGGTCCCGTACCCCCGCTGGGCGGTGAGTAACCGAGGGCGCCGGCGAACGCCTGCCACAGGTTCCAGAAGAGCCAGTTGCCGCCGGGCTGCCCCACCGCCACGACCGGCGTGTACTGGTAAAGCGCGGCCGTCGAGTCGTCGCGCGGCGTCACGACCACCCCGTCGAGCGTCGTGTTCGGCAGATTGGGTCCCCAGCCGCCCGCCGTCTGCCCGGTCGCGGCGACCGCGTCGAGATTGTCGCGCAGGGCGGCGCCGAGACAGTCGACCTGGACGTCGAACCCGGCGTAGGTCGGATCGCACGACCCCGGCGCGGTGCAGCCGCAGCCGAACGCGAACTCCACGCGCGAGGGGGGCGACGGGTACGTCGCGGCCGCGATGAGGCCCTGGTCCATCTCCGCGCGCACGAGGAGGACGATGGGGTTCAGCGAATACCGCTGCGCCGAGGCGGCGACGGCGTCCGAGGCGGCGACCCCGTTCGACGTGTAGGTCGCGAGGAAGCTCGTGCCGCCGTACGGCGTCTGCTGCAGGAACTGCTCGACGCCCCCCGCGTCGAGCGCGGAGACGTCCTGCATCGACGCCGGATCGAGGATCTCGCCCGGGTCGAACGTCCCGCCGTAGGCCTGGAGGTCCTGCGCCGCCAGCACCGACCCCTCCCCGCTCGACTTCGAGCAGGCCAGCGCCATCGGCGCGAGCACCGCGAGCGCGACGGCGGCGACGAGCCTCGCGAGCGTCACCCCTCCAGTGTACCCGGCTAGCCGAGTCGCGAGCGAGGCGGTGTGCCCGTAGTATCGACTACGGGCACCTATTGCACCACGAGCGGGATGGTCACCCACGCCGCGCCGCCGCGGTTGTCGTGGACGACGATCCAGATGAACCCGTTCCCGGGCTCGGTCGGCGGCAGGAACTGGTTGTCGGTGACGCTCGGGTCGCCGATGGAGCCCTTCGTCGCGTCGTAGAGCAGGCTCGCGTCCCCGGTGAAGCTCCCGATGGTCGAGTAGAAGTCCGCCCAGATCTCCTCGTTCTCCGGCTGGCCGTTGGAGCCGATGTCCTGGGTCATCTCCCAGCTCGACGCGGGGACGACGGGGCCGATGGCGATGTGCGGGCAGTCGGAGGTCTTGGACGCCGTGCAGTGGGACGTCGTGAAGGCGGGCGTCGTGTAGACCTGCGTCGTGTTCGGCTGCAGCGTGACCGTCAGCCCGCCGCCCGGAGCGTCGATCGACGAGATGACCGGGTTGTCGTTCGTGACGCCGGAGTCGGGGGCAAACGCGTAGACGCGCGTGAAGCCGAGGACCCAGTCGTCCGGACCGAGCTGGTTCTCGCTCTGGTCGAAGCACCCGAGGGGCACCTGCTGCGGGTTGTCGCTCGAGGGGTCGAGCGCGACGAGCTCGAGGTGCCCCGCGCACGCGACGTTGAACAGGATGGCCAGGCCGTACGGCACCGGCTCGCCCGGGACCGCGGTGTGCTGGGTGATCACGTCGGACGGCATCTTGAACTGGTAGCTCGGTCCGGTCGGCAGGTACGGCGTGAGATCGACGCCCGGGCGGATCGCTCCGAGCGCCGCCGCGCCCGCGCCGCCGTCCCCGGCGGGGGCTCCCGCGTCGCCGCCGGTGAGCTGCTCGAAGCACGCGTAGTACGCGTCGTCGGTCGGGTCCTCGCAGACGAACGGGAGCCAGAAGAGCTGCATCGGCTCCGGCTTCGTCGGCCGCCCGTCGTACGCGAGCACCTCGACGCCGACGTTGTCCCCCGGCTGCGCGTAGGCGGGCTCCGAGCTCGAGGCGAGGATCCGCACGGTCGTGATCAGCGTCTCGTTCGCGAAGCCCGACGGGGCGCACGACGACGAGAGCCACGCGCCGGCCAGCACCGCTCCCCAGGCGAGCCAGGAGCCCGTCCTCGCGAGGCGTCGTCCGCGCATGTCAGTACTCCACCCGCATCCCGAGGCTCGGGATGATGGGGAGATCGTTCGCGTAGGCCATGTGCGTGTAGTTGTAGTCGTAGGTCAGCCCGTCGACGTTGCCCTGGTTGTAGATGTTGAGGATGTCGAGGTACGCGCTCAGCTTGCCCCAGCCGAACGCCCAGGTCTTGTCGACGCGGACGTCGAGCGAGTGGAAGAGCGGCAGGCGCGAGCCGTCCGCCGGGTAGGCCGAGAGCGGCAGGTAGGCGCCGATGTTCTCGTCGTAGAAGCCGTAGGCGTTGGGCGTGTACATGTACCCGCTCGAGAGGCGGTAGCGCATGCCGAGCTCCCAGCCGCGCCCGATGCGGTAGCTGCCGAGAACGGTGAGGACGTGGGTCTCGTCGTACTCGAAGATGCGCAGCGGGGCGCCGGGCTCGTCGCGCCGGAGGCTGCGCGAGAGCGTGTAGGCGATCCACCCGAAGAAGCGCTCGTCGGGCTTGTAGCGGATGAGCGTCTCGGCGCCGTAGACGACGCCGCTCCCCGTGTTCCCGAGGCCCGGCTCCACGAGGTTGTCGAGCTGCTTGTAGAACCCCTCGAGCGAGGCCTCGATGTGCGGGGTGAAGACCCTCTCGACGCCGAGGTCGTAGTGGATGGCCCGGTTGCTCGTCAGCCCCGACATGCCGAAGACCGAGTTCGTCTCCTGCGCCTGCGGCGGCTGCGCGAAGAGGCCGATGCCGCCCTTGATGGTCGTGCGGGGCTCGCTCGTCACGTCCTGCCGGACGACGATGCGCGGCGCGAAGTCCCACGACTTGGTGCTGTCGGTGTAGTCGAGCCGCATCCCGGGGACGATGCGGGCGCCGGCCCACGGGGTGGCCTCGAGCTCGGTGTAGATCGCGGGCTCGAAGATGGAGCCGCTGGCGGTGGTCGCGACCGGCGGCTGCGACGCGAAGGGGCCGCTCGGCGGCTCGCCGGCCTTCGGCGGCGCCGGGAGCTGCGCCGCGCCCGTGTAGGGCGAGGCGTAGAGGTCGAGCCCCATGTTCAACGTCAGGTGCCGGTCGAGCTTCTGGGACACCTCGACGCGCGACGAGATGGGGTGGTCGTCGAGGTGGAAGAAGATGCTCCCCGCGTTGAACTCGAGGTAGTCCTCGCCGAACGCGGCGACCACGCGGAGCTCGGTGTTGTCGGAGATCTTGTTCTTGTAGAGCGCCTGCGCGCGCCAGAAGCCGGTGTGCGAGCCGATGACCCCGGCGAGGTCGGGCGTGCTCGACGAGGGGCTCTGGAGGAGGATGTCGATGCGGTCGTCCGACCCGAAGAAGCCGAAGCGGAGGCTCGAGTGCCGGTCGAGGTCGCGCTCGACGATCGCCTGGTAGTCGTAATAGACGGGCGCCACGCTGACGCTCGCGTTCGCCGCGCTGAGCACCGGCGAGAGCCAGACGTCGAACCACGAGCGCCGGCCAGCGATGGCGAACTTCCAGCCGGTGTCGAAGATGGGCCCCTGGACGAGGGCGCGCGTGTCGATGAGGTCGGCCTCGGCCATGGCGTGGATGCGATCGCTCTTCGGCTCGGTCAGGCCGACGTCGACGATGCCGCCCATCGCGCGGCCGTACTGGGTGCTGAAGTTGCCCGGGTAGAAGTCGATGCGCCCGAGCATCTCGGTGGGGACGACCGAGGAGAGCCCGCCGAAGTGGTAGACGAGCGGCACCGGCGTGCCGTCGACGAAGTACTGCGTGTCCTCCGGCGCGGAGCCGCGGACGATGAGGAGCCCGGACAGGGCCGGCGAGCGCGCCACGCCCGGCAGGTTCTGCAGCGACCGGAGGGCGTCGCCGTTCGTGCCCGGGATGCGGGCGATCTCGCGCTCGTCGAGGGTGAACTTCGTCACCTCGCGGGGCGGCTTGTCGCCGTGGACCTCCACCTGCTGCTCGTCGTCGCTGGCCGGGGCCGCGATCGTCTTCGGCGCGGTCGGCGGGGCGAGGCGGTCGGTCGCGGTCACCTCCTCGCCCGCCAGCACCGGCTGGTCGGCCTCGTGCGGGACCATTCCGCTGGCCGACACGGTGACGTGGTACGTGCCTGCCTCCGCGCCCGTGATGCGCCATTTCCCGTCGGGCCCCGTCGTGGCGGTCCGCTCCTCGCCCGACGCCGCCCGCACGACCACCGTCGCCCCTGCGATCGGGCGCTCTCCGTCGAGCGTGACCACGCGGCCCGACAGGACGCCCGGCGGCGGCACGAAGTTGTAGACGAACTTGATCTTCGCGGCGACGGACCGGCCGTCCTTCGTCGCCGGCGAGAACGTGAGCTTGTGAGCCGCCTCGACCGCCGCCTCGTCGAACCCGTGGCCCGCCGGCGAGAGCACGACGGCGTCGGTGACCGCGCCGGTCGCGTCGATGGTGAGCGTCAGCGTGACCTGGGCGGGCGCGCGGAAGCCCTCGTCGAGCGCTTGCTTCGGGTAGGCGACGCCCTCGTTCTTCTGGACCACGGGGAGCGTGACGGACGGCGTGCTCGCCGCGGGCCCCAGTGGGGACGCCGCGGGCGCCGACTGCGCCCAGGCGCTGGCCGGCGCCAACGCCGAGCACGCCGCGACCAGGCGGAGGGTCCGAACGAGCCAAGGGCGCGGCCACAGTCGCATCGCGCGGTACGCCGGCATTAGCCGAGCCGCGCCCGCGCCTCAACCGCCGCGAAGTGACCGCGAGGGGGAGCGCGAGGGGGACGGTCGGCGCGTGGCATACTCGTCCTCGCCCCGTGGTCCTTTCCCGACTCGCGCCGCTCGCGCCCGCCGTGGCCGTCCTGGCCCTCGTCCCGTTCGCCTGCGGCGGCCCCGGAGCCTCGAGCGGCGGCTCCGTCGATGCGTCCGCGGACAACCCGTCGCTGCCCCGCCACTTCGAGGCCGGGGCGGGCGACGAGGAGGCGGCGGCGGACGCGCCCGACGAGTACGTCGAACAGGCGCCCCACTGCGTGCGTGCCGCCGATGCAGGAGCACCGACGCCCTTCGACGCGGGGGCCGACGCCCTCCCGGACGTCGTCGCGCTGCCGCAGGTGGAGAGCTTGGGGGGCCAAGCCCTGACGGCCCCGACGATCGTCTCGGTCACGTTCCCCGGCGACTCCCTCGCCGATCCGCTCGACGACTTCGTCGCGTCGGTCGGCTGCACCCCCTACTGGCGCGCGGTCGCCGCCGACTACGGCGTCGGCGACGCGGTCGCCTCGACCCCGGTGCGCCTGGCGGAGGCTGCGCCCACGACCACGAACGACCCGACCATTCGCGCCTGGCTCGCGAAGAAGATCGAGACGGGCGATCCCCAGTTCCCGCGACCGGCGCCGGGCACGATCTACGTCCTCTGGTACCCCGAGAGCACGTCCATCACCCTCCAGGGCTCCACGAGCTGCGACAGCTTCGGCGGCTACCACGAAGGCGGCGCGCTCACCGACGGGACGCCGTTCTCGTACGCCGTCCTCCCGCGCTGCGACGGCGACGACCAGACCGGCCTCGCCCAGCTCACCCTGGCCGCCAGCCACGAGCTCATCGAGGCGAGCACCGACCCGCAGCCCGACACGAGCCCGGCCTACACCTTCCCCGACCCGAACCACATCGGCTGGTGGCTCTTCGCCAACGCCGAGGTGGGGGACATGTGCGAGCTCGACAACGACTACGCCTACGTCCCGCCGGGCTTTCCCTGGGTCGTGCAGCGCATCTGGTCGAACCGCGCCGCGTGGGCCGGGCAGTCGCCCTGCATTCCCGCCGAGACGCCCGACTACTTCTACGCGGCGGCGGTCCCGACCGACGTGGCCACCTTGAATCTCGTGGGGACGCCCCAGTCCTACCCGGCGGTGCACGTCCCCGTCGGCACGACGGGCACGGTGGACGTGCTCCTCGTCGGCAACGGCGCGTCGGGGACCATGGAGCTCCAGGCCGTCGATCCGACGATGTACACCGGCGCGCCCCACCGCCTGAACCTGACGCTCGACACCACGACCGCGAACCCCGGCGCGACGGTCCACCTCGCCATCCAGAAGGTGAGCGGCGATCCCTCCGGGGCCGAGCCGTTCCTCCTCTATGCGACGATGAACGGGCGACAGACCCTCTCCTGGGGCGTGACCAGCGACTGACGGGGGTGATATGAGGGCGGCCCTCTTCACGCCTGCGCGATGCCCCCGCCCCCTCCCGCCGTACCCGTCGCCGCTGCATGGATCGGCACCTGGTCGCGACCGCCCGATCGGCCGGCGGAGATCGCCGCCGGTCTCGCGGTGGCGCTCCTGCTCCTGGCGCTGGCCCCCGAGGGTCCGCGCTGGCTCGGGTCGATGGTCGACTTCGCGAGCCTGGCCGACGTCACGAGGCGCCGGCGATTCCTCGTCGTCAGCTCCTTCGTCGCGGCCTTCCTCTCGCTCGGATACATCGCGTTCTACCTGCGGGGTGGCCCCCGCGCGGTCGACGCCGCCACCTACTGGCTCCAGGGTCGAGCGATGGCGCACGGCGAGCTCGGGTGGCCGGTCATCGAGCCCTCCGCGAGCTTCCGCGCGCGCGATCTCCTCTTCGGCGCGCCGGATCACGTCGCGGGCATCTTTCCCCCCGGGTACCCGTTCCTTCTCGCGCCGGCGTTCCTCGTCGGCGCCCCCATGCTCGTCGGACCGCTGCTGGCGGCCGGGCTCGTCGTCGCGACGTGGCTCCTCGGGCGAGAGCTCGCGACGAGCGCGGGCGAGGCCCCGGCGCGCGCCGACGTCATCGGCCGGATCGCCGCGGGGCTGTCGATCCTGTCCGCGGCGCTCCGCTACCACACCGCGGACGCGCTCCCGTACGCCGCCGCGGCGGTCGGCGTGGCGATGGCCCTCGGCGGCGCGATGCGCGCGCGGCGAACGGGCGAGCCGCGGCTCTTCGCGGTGGCCGGGCTCGCGGTCGGCTTCCTCGTCGCGACGCAGCCCGTGTCGGCCATCACCACCGGGGCGATCGTGGTCGCGCTCGCGTGGGGCACGGCGTCGCGGGGACGCGCGCTCGGCTGGGGGTGCCTCGCGGCCCTTCCCGGCGTGCTCCTCTTGCTCGCCGCGCACCACGCCGCCGTCGGGCGGTCGCTGGCGTCGCCCATGGCCGTCTACTTCGGGGCCTTCGACGCGCACCCGCCCTTCGCGCCGCGCGCGGCGGCGATCACGACCGCGCATCGCCTGCGCGCGCACCTCCTCGACGTGGCGAACTTCGAGCCCCTCGCGCTCCTGGCCCTTCTCCCGATCGTACGGAGGGCCCGCGGCGCGGCGCTCCTCGGCCTCGTGGTCGCCGGGCAGCTCGTCCTCGCGGCGCCGTTCGACGCCGGTGCGGTCGCGGCGGGAGGGGGCGCGCGCCTGCTCGTCGCGGTCATCCCGGCCGAGCATGCCCTCATGGCGCTCGCGCTCGCGCGCCTCGCCGACCGCCAGCTGGCGCGAGCCGCGATGACCATCTTCGCGGTGGCGCTGGCCGGCTTCGCGGTGCACGCGTCCTTCGATCACGAGGCCCTCGCGGCGAGCGACCTCGGGCGCCCGCACTACGAGCCGGATGCCCTGCGCGAGTCGGTGGGGCCGGGCACCAAGTTCACCGGGCTCCTCTTCTTCGACGACGACCAAGGCTTCGAGCTGGCGTACGACCCCGAGGCCCTCGCGCGCCACGAGATGATGGCGGTGCGCTTGCGGGGAGACGACCACGATCGGCTGCTCTACGACTCGCTCGGGCACCCGCCGGTGAACGACCGGAGCAGCTCGCGACGCTACACGGCGACGGGCGCGTCAGCCTCGGCGAACGTCTGGACGCCGCCCGGCAGCGGCGACGCGTGGCGCTTCGAAGCGGAGAGCGACTGGCCCCCCGCCGCGGTCTGGGGCGGCCGGCCGGAGGTGCTCGCGACGCCGGGCACGTGCGCGTCGGAGGGCAAGGTGATGCTGCTCTCGCCGACGGGGACGGATGCGTCGGTGACGCTGAGCCTGCCGGTCCCGCGCGGGCCCACGCCGCCGGAGCGGAAGACGTGGGCGGTCACGCCGCGGGTGATGCAGCGCGGGGGCAAGGGCTCGGCGACGCTGCTGCTCGTGGCGACGCCCGACGGCCCGCCGCTGGCCCAGTGGACCTGGGAGGACGACGCGAAGACGCCCACCTGCATCGAGCTGCCGCCCCAGCCGGTGGAGCTGGGAGGGGACCGGACGCGCGCGTGGCTGGTGCTGAAGGCCCACGGCGGTGACGTGGCGCTCGACAAGACGACGCTCCGCGCCAAGTGATCCCTCGGTGACAGCACCGTTGACGATGCGGAAATGCTGGGTGTATCGATAGTTTAGCGGTTACACGCCAGGGCCAATCACCCGCGAAAGCGAGCGTAAGCGAATGACGAAGAGCGAACTGATCGACGCGCTCGCCGAACGTCGCACGGACCTCACGAAGGCCCGCGCCGAGCTCGTAGTCAACTGCGTCTTCGACGCGATGACCGAGGCGCTGCAGCGAGGGGAAGGGATCGAGATCCGCGGCTTCGGCAGCTTCACGGTCCGCCCCTACAAGCCGTACTCGGGGCGCAACCCGCGCACCGGCGAGCCGGTCGACGTCCCCGCGAAGCGCCTGCCGTTCTTCAAGGTCGGCAAAGAGCTGAAAGAGATCGTCAACGGGAGCAAGCACCTGCCGATCACCGGCGGGAAAGACGACGATCACTGATGCTATAGGTCGGCCGTCATGCCGACCTCGCCCATGTTTGCGCCGGTCCCGGAGCAGCTCGCGCTCCTCGAGCGAGGCGTCGTCGACTTCCACGTGCGCGCCGAGCTCGAGAAGCGGCTCGAGGAGTCGCGCGCGAGCGGCAAGGCGCTCCGCATCAAGGCGGGCTTCGACCCGACCCGGCCCGATCTCCACCTCGGGCACACCGTCCTCTTGCAGAAGATGCGGCAGTTCCAGGACCTGGGCCACACCGCGATCCTGCTCATCGGTGACTTCACCGCGATGGTCGGCGACCCGACGGGGCAGAACGAAAGCCGGCCGCGGCTGACCCGCGAGGAGGTCAACCAGTACGCGGAGACGTACCTGGCCCAGGCCTTCAAGGTCGTCGACCGGAGCCGGGTCGAGGTGCGCCGGAACAGCGAGTGGCTCGACGCGATGGTCATGGTCGAGGCGGTCGAGCTGATGTCCCGGTACACCGTCTCGCGCATGCTCGAGCGGAAGGACTTCGCCGCCCGCTTCGCCGAGCAGCGCGCCATCCACATGCACGAGTTTCTCTACCCGCTCCTCCAGGGCTACGACTCGGTGGCCCTCGAGTGCGACGTCGAGCTCGGCGGGACCGACCAGCTCTTCAACCTGCTCGTCGGGCGCGATCTCATGGGGAAGTACGGCAAGCGCCCGCAGATCGTCATGACGACGCCGATCCTCGAGGGCACCGACGCACGCATCGAGAACGGCGTCATCGTCGGCAAGAAGATGAGCAAGAGCGCCGACAACTACATCGGCATCCAGGAGCCGCCCGAGGCGATGTTCCGCAAGGCGATGCAGATCGGCGACGACGTCGTGTTCCGCTTCTTCGACCTGCTCTCGCGCCGGAGCAACGAGGAGATCGCGGCGCTGAAGAGCGACCGGGCGAGCGGCCGGAGCCCGATGGAGATCAAGGCGCTCTTCGCGCGGGAGCTCGTCGAGCGGTTCCACGACGCGGCCGCGGCCGAGCACGCGGCGAGCGAGTTCCAGCGGGTCTACTCGAAGGGCGCGGAACCGGAGGACGTGCCGCGCGTGGAGATCGCGGCGGCGGGGCCGGTGGCGGAGCTCGCGTGGGCGCTGAAGCAGGCGGGCCTCGTGGCATCGACGAGCGAGGCGCGGCGCCTGGTCGAGCAAGGGGGCGTCGAGGTCGACGGCGCGCGCGCCACGGATCCGAAGGCGCGGCTCGAACCGGGCCGGGAATACCTCGTTCGCGTGGGGTCGAAGAACCGGCGGTTCGCGCGGATCCACGTCAAGGGCGGATGACGCGGCGAGAGGCGCTCGCGCTCCTCGGCGGACTCGCCGCGGCAGCCGGATGCAGTCGTCCCGCGGTCTCGCCGCCCCCGATGGCGGCACCGGTTCCTCCCCTCCGCCTCGATCCGCTGGTCGACCTCGTCGCGACCGCGGGGCTGCTCTGGCTCCTCGAGGTGCACGCCGAGGAGCTGCTCGCGAGCCCCGTGGTCGCCCCGGCGGTGGCGCTCCTCGTGCCGCCCGCGCGCTTCGACGCCTTCGCCGAGCACCAGGGCGGCGTCGATCTGCGGCGCGTCTCCCGCCTCGTCGTCGCCGGCTACGAGGGGGCGACGCTGACGCTCGCGGCGACGCCCGTGCAACCGGCGCGGGTCGAGGCGGCCTTCACCGCGCGCGCGCTGAACGTCGACGGGCGCGCGGTCGAGGGCGGCGTGACGCGCCTCTGGGGGACCGTCGGCGCGGAGCGCGAGCAAGTGGCGCTCTTCGATCGCGCCGCGGTGGGCCTCGAGCGGGGCCACTTCGGCCCGCTCCGGGCCGCCACCTACTTCGCCCGCGGAATGCTGAAGCGCGCCCAGCCCGCCCTGCGCGTCGAGCCCCTCGCGCGCATCGCCAGGCTCCTCGGCGACGCACCGCTGCGGGCCTTCGCGCCGGGCCCCTTCGAGGGCGCCTGGGGTGCCGGGCTCGGCGGCCTCCTCCGCGCCACGACCGCGGCGGGCGCCTCGGTCCACGTCGCCGAGCGGCCCCCGTCCGGGGCGCTCGAGGTGCAGCTCGTGCTCGCCGGCGCCTGGGGCGCGGACGCCCCGCGCGCCGCCGAGCGCCTCGCCGCGGCCTTCCAGCTCCTCGCCGACGACCCGCTGGGCCGGCTCCTGGGAATCGACCATCCGCTGGAAGATCCTCGTGTTTCCGGCGACGACGAGGCCCTGCGGCTCCAGGTCGTCCTCGACCCGCTCGCCGTCGCCCGCGGATTGAAGGCCGCGACGGACGCGAGAATCAGCGAGATCATGGCGTATTGAGCACGCTCGAGCCGCCGACGTTGACGCGGGGCACCGGCTGATGGTAGCGGACCCCGCCCCCTTTCACCGGTGGCACCGAATGCCCCGCCCCGCCCGAACCGCCTCCGCCGCCCGCGCAGTCCCCTCGTCCGCCCGTGCGGCCGTGTCGAATTCCTCAGCGAAATCGACAGCCAAGCCCCCGGTGAAGCCCGCCGCGAAGGGGCCGGCGCGCGCCGTGCTGCCGACGCCACCTCCGCCGCCGCCCGCGCCTCCCCCGCCCTCCGAGCCGCCGCCGGCCGCCCGGGCCGAGCGCTCCGTCCCGCCGCCCGCGCCGCCGGGTCGTCGCCCCTCCGTGAGGCCCGGACCGCCGCCCGGCATCGCCATCAACGTCCCCCCGCCCCTCCCCGCGCCCGACTTCAAGGTCGGCGACAAGGCGGTTCACCCGGCGCACGGCGTCGGCGAGGTCACCGCCATCGAGGAGCGCGAGATCGGCGGGACGCGCGCGCGCTTCTACATCCTGCGGATCCTCGACAACGCGATGAAGGTCATGGTCCCCATCAGCGCGGCCACCCAGGTGGGCCTCCGCGGGATCATGAGCGACAAGGACGCGAACGGCATCCTGCAGACGATGCGGGCGCGCGAGGTCGCGGTCGACGTGCAGCCGTGGAGCCGGCGCTTCCGCGTCTACACCGAGATGATCAAGAGCGGCTCCCCGGTGGAGATCGCGAAGGTCCTCCGGGACATGAACCGGCTCAAGTTCGACAAGGACCTGTCGTTCGGCGAAAGGCGCCTGCTCGATCAGGCGCGCAGCCTGCTCCTCAAGGAGCTCGCCCTCTCGAAGAAGAAGACCGAGGCCGAGATGGCCGAGGAGATCAAGCGCATCTTCAGCGCCTAGGCGCGTCGTTCACCCGCCGCGCAGCCGATCGAGCATCCGCGCGAACCAGGTTCGCGGCGGTGGAGCGGCGGCCGGGGAGGACGACGAGGAAGGCGGCGGATCGCTCGGCTTCTGCGAGATGATCGGCGAGGGCGGCGGCTCGACCGGGCTCCCGTAGACGAGCGTCAGCTGCGAGAGCGCCTCGCGGCGCGCGTCCTCGGCCGTCGCGCCGCGGCCGGTGCGCACGAGCAGCGTCTGCGTCGGCTCGTCCTCCGCCGACTCGTCGCGCTTCTTGCCGACGAGCTTCACCGCGCACATCCACGGCTTGTCGCCGCCGACGTTGATCGGCTCGCCCACCTCGACGTGGGCCCCCCCGCGGTGCTGGACGTTGAACCGCCCGGTCCGCGACTTCGGCTCTTCTTCGTCCAGCTCGGGGTTGCTCCCCGGGCGCTTCGGCGCGTCGGCCATGGTCAGACTCGCAAGGGACGATAGCACCGGGGTATGCTTTGGGGGCGAGCCGCGCGAATGCCGACGCTCAACCGCCTGAAGCGCGAGCTCCTCCTCAAGATCGTCTTCTACGGCCCGGGCCTCGGCGGCAAGACGACGACGCTCCACCACGTGCACTCGGCGACGAAGCCCGAGAACCGCGGCGAGCTCGTGTCGCTGGCGACCGACACCGACCGCACCCTCTACTTCGACTACCTGCCGGTGAAGCTCCTGCAGGTGGGCGACGTCACGGTGAAGCTCCAGCTCTACACCGTGCCGGGGCAGGTCTACTACGCGGCGACCCGGCGGCTCGTCCTCAACGGCGTCGACGGCCTCGTCTTCGTCGCCGACACGCAGGCGGCGCGCCTCGACGCGAACCTGGAGTCCCTCGACGACCTCAACGCGAACCTCGCGGAGTCGGGGCGCAAGCTCTCGACCATCCCCCACGTCTTTCAGTACAACAAGCGCGATCTCCCCGATCTCGTGCCGCTCGACGAGCTCGATCGACGGCTGAACCTCTTCGGGGCCCCCTCGGTCGGCACGATCGCGACCCGGGGGGACGGCGTCTTCGACGTGCTCGAGCGGATCACGCGCCTCGTCATCGAGGCGTACCGCGCGGAGCTCCCCGCGCCGTCGGCGCG